>JACQHA010000051.1 GCA_016199255.1 Deinococcus sp. | reverse complement strand
TGTGGCAAGCGCACCAGATGATGCCCTCATCTGGCCGGTACTGTACCGTGCACTGCAGGTGGGTACAAACGGCGGTGAAAGCCCGCAATTCCCCGGCCGGGGTGCTGACCAGGATGGCAGGGTGGTCGCCGAAAGGGAACACCTTGCCGCTGCTGGGCGCCAGCTCTCCTAGCTTGGCCGCCACTACATTGGTCTCAGACGATGCTGCCTGCGATGGCGGAAAGAGATAGCGCAGGATCGGGTACAGCGTCCAGCCCAGTACGGCCAACACTCCTCCGCTCAGCACCCAATCTAAAAACCCCCTGCGCGGTAGCTTGGTCATGCTCTCTCCCTCCAGGTACCTGCGGCACCAGTCATGTGCCGCTCTTGAGCAACATCTTTGTTAACGTACTCAAATGGTCCCCCCTTGACATCCGCCATCTGGCGGTTGTCACTAGGCTGCTCGCCCCCTTACGGTTGTTCTGATGGGACTCTCCATCTGAGGGCCGTCTAGTCCCTCGATCACCCCCTGATGATGGGCTCCGCCGGGGGCGGCGAGCGAGACAGAGGTGCTAGAACCTGGGGGTACGGTGCGAGGTAAGGTGGGCGGCCCTCTAGTTTTGGCTTTGGTCACCCCGGCACGGGGGAGGGTGCAAATAGCCTGCTAGTGGGTTCGTCGGATAGACAAAGCTGTGGGCCGGCCGCAATCGGCCGGCCCAGGGTTTGCTTGGCCAGCGACCTATTGCCCAGAGTTCACCGGCGCCCGGCCCATGAAGCCTGGACCACGGCCGAAGCCATGGGGGCCTCTGCCCGGCCCAAAGCCAGCCATGTGCCCAAAACCGCCTGTGCACGGGCAGCCTGCCATTGCAGGGCCGAAGCCCTGGGGTGCCAGGTCGTAGGTATTCTCGCCCACAGTGATGGATAATGCCCGCAGCCCCATGGGCATCTGCACCCCGCGCACCGTCACCTGTATGCCGGGACATAGAATCGGAGCAGGGTTGGTCCTGATCCTCCCGGGACCAAGGGCAGGAGACGTGTCGCAGAGCAGCATCGAGGCAGATGAGCAAATGATCAGCCGTGCGCGGCAGGGCGATGCTCAAGCCTTTGGCGAACTAGCCGAGCGGTACGCCAGTAGCCTGCTCACCCTGGCCCGGCGCATGGGCGGGAGCCGCGACACCGCCTGGGACTGCGTGCAGCAGGCATTCGTGAACGCCTGGCGGGGGATCCGGCACTATCGGCAGGCAGCTGGCTTCTATGCCTGGATGCGGCGGATTGTTACCAATCAGTGCCTGATGCGGTTGCGTGCCGAACATGCCCACCCCGCTGTGCCTCTAGAGGAGCTTGACGAGGACGGGACTCCCAAGGAGCTGCCTGACTGGGTGCACACTCCAGAGGTAGTGTTTCAGCAGGCGGAATTGCGCCAGGCATTGGACGAGGCCATCCAGGAGCTGCCACCGCACTACCGGAGCGCCTTCTGGCTGCGTGAGATGGAGGACCTGAGTTATGCCGAGATTGCCAGGCACCTGGGGATCAACGTGGGCACGGTCCGTTCCCGGTTAAATGCTGCTAGAACCCTGCTCCGGGCGAAGCTGGCGGACTACCGGAGGTAGCTATGGCCCATGTGAGCGATGAACGGCTGGCGGCGCTGCTCGATGGGGAGCTGGATCGAGCTGCTGCCCAGCAGGTGCAGGCACACACTGCGTCCTGTGAGCGCTGCCAGAAGGTGCTCACCGACTATGGGGCACTGCGCCTTGGGGCGCGGATGCTCTCTGAGCGGTGGAATGCACCCGCCTTCCGTGCTGAACTGGCTGCGAAGCTAGCTCCCGCCCCGCCCAGGGTGTGGGGGCTGCGCCCGGCCTGGGCAGCGCTGGTGCTGCTACTGGTAAGCGGGGTAGGAGCAGGGATATTGCGCAGCAACTACCAGGTCTCAGTGGATGCTGCCCTGGCGGCAGCGGTGGCTGAAGTGACGCCGCCGGAAGCTCTCCCAGCGGACGCCTTGCTGGATCCAGCAGCTGCGAGCAGCGCCTTGGGGTATACTGTCTACCTGCCGGAACATGTCCCTGAGGGTTTCGTGCTGCTGGGGGTGCGAGCCCATCATCATCAGGTGGCAGAGCTGATCTACGCCCGCGACGGCGAGTACCTCAGCCTGCTGCAAAAGCCCATCCCTTGGTGGGCGCGGGGTGGGCGCAGCAATGAGGCCATGTGGGAGCAGGAGGGGATACGGCTCACCCTGGCCGGGAACGCCGCGCCGGCCCACTGGCGGCAGATGATGGACAGCCCCATGCGCCCCTGGATGGGGATGGGGCCAGGCAGGATGATGGGCCCAGGTGGGATGGGAGGGCCAGGGGAGATGAGAGGCCCGGGAATGCGAGGCCCAATGGGCCCGCCGCACTAGCCTACTCTATGGCTTAGGGGGTATGGGCTGAGCACTTGGCCGCCGCGGAAAGCCACGGCGGCCACAGGTAGCTAGAGGAACAGGACTTACTGGGCAAACACCAATTTATAGGCCTGGAAGGCAAAGGAGTGTCGCACCTGGGCGTTATCGAACACCGCGGGGCCGAAGTAGTAAGTCTTGCCGAGATCGTCCCACTGTACGTCGAACTGGCTACCCGTCACCAGGGCCCGGCTCATCTCCAGGGTCCACATCCCGTCCTGGTAGAGGTCTACCCCGCTGACATCGCCGCGGTCACCCACAATGGTTGCCACAATAATGCCCGCGATTTCGTCACCTGGGGCATAGGTGTCCGCAAAGGGGACCTTCTCAGCATCCAGGATAGAGTAGGGCGGCGCTGGCTGGGTAGGAGAGGTGAAAGCCGGGGCAGTCTTCTCGGCGTTGCTGTTGTCGGTGTACCCGCCGCTCTCTTTGGGATCGCTGTGACGGCCAGCTTCGGGCCGATCAGGCACCCAGCGATCGGCGTTCACATACTGGTCGTCTGCCTGGTCCACTGGTCCGGTGCGCGCCAGCTTCCAGTGCCAGATGTCGCCTAACTCGCCCTCGTTGGGGGTGTACTTGTTGCCATACGGCTTGTTGGGCTCGCCGGCGTGGCAGGTGGTGAAGCAGCCAGCAGTCTGGAAACCAGTGATATTGATGTCCCAGATAATGGAGAACTTATCTTCGTAGTAGACGTTCTCATCGCCCTGGGTATTGGTTTGTAGCTTGATCCAGGTCCCATCCTGCTGCTTCACCCAGGGGAAGCGCCGGTCACTGAGGGTGGGGTCATCCCAGCGGGCCAGGATGTAGAGCCGGTCGGCAGTGTAGAGGGCCTGCAGGGTCACTGTGTGGTGTCCGGCGTTAGCGCCGCCTGACACCGGGACAGTGAGCACAGAAGCCTGGTCCCACAGGGCCTCTACCTGGCCGTCCAGGGTGGGTGGGGTGTCAGTGCGGATGGCCAGCAAGGTCTGGGGGTCAGGTGCGCTGGGTGCAGCACTGACCGGGACCAGTGCTAAGACGGCGAGGGCGGTGAAAAGCACAATGCGCAGCAACGTTGTCATTAAAGTTCCTCCTTTGTCTTAACTTCTCGACTGCTAGGTGCTCGAGCGCTATTCAGCGTTGGAGACATCACCTCCTTGCTCCGGTGAAGAGGACCACAGGTCCTGCTCCTATTTACGCTAAACTTGCCCTGGCCCGGTGTTGATGCGCCTGAGTGCCTAGACTACCTAGGCATGGTGGCCAAGAGTGCGCTGTCTGAACACTCGGGAGGTTGCCTAGGACCTAGCGGGCTGGTGTATAGTAGGCGCCAGATAATGCAGTTACCAAACCCTTCTGGCCGCCCGCCAGGTATGGCCGGAAGAGAAAGGGGGGGAAAGTAGCCTGAGAGCCATCTAGCGTAGGGGGTAACGACGAGGAGGAGGCGAAACTCATGAGGAAAGCTCTGGTACTGGGCATTTTGCTGGTGCTGGCTTTGCTGGCTCTGGCCCTGGGCCGGCAGGATGTCCCGAACGCGGTAGGTGGGGGGTTCTTGACCTTCCCCCGCAGTGTGACCGACCAGTCTGGGCTGGTGGTGTTCAGCCATCTGGTGCACGTCAGTAATCTGGGCTTTGGGTGTATCGACTGTCACACGGATCTGTTCCCATTTAGTCGGGACAGCTTCTCTATGGCAGACAACTTTGCTGGCCGGGCTTGCGGGGCCTGCCACAGCGATGCTAGCCCCAGGGCGGCTCCTACAACCATGGTGGCGGCGTTTGGAGTGAGCCAGTGCACCAGCTGCCACGCTGGCAAGGCCAATACCTTTGCCACCAACGGCCCCGGCCCGGTGACCTTTGACCATGAGCCACACTTGGTCAGCGCTGGCTATAGCTGTGGCACCTGCCACCTGGCTCTCTTCCCTCGAGACTTCATGGCGGGCATTGACATGGCGTTCCCGCATGATGCCAACCCGGTGGCCTGCGCCACTTGCCACAATGGGACCACCACGTCTCCCAACAATGAGGTGGCCTTTAGTGCGAGTGAGTGCCTCGTGTGCCACAAAACTTCCTAGCTTCCAGCTTCTGGCAGCGCGCCCCCGCATAAAGCGGGGGCGCGTTTGTTACTAGGTCAAATCGCCTAGAGGTTTCGGGCCGGGCGGCCCATGCAGGATGCTCCAGTGCCTCTCTATGATCGGTGGCAATGAAACGCTTGGGGTAGGGTGAAGATGAGGCCAGTGGAGCATAATGGTGCCAACGCGCCTGGCTGGTGGTGCTGAGGTGCTAGGCCTGGTGCAGGGGAGGCTCGAGTGCAGCAAGGCGCAAGAGGCGGACTGGCCCTGGCGGCTCCCACTGTAGGTGAGTCGGCCCTGGAGCGTTCCACAGCCGGCATGGCTATTGCTGTTACGAGCCTGGGGAAGCGCTATGGCTCAGTATGGGCCCTGAGCGATGTGGCTTTACAAGTGGAGCGGGGCCAGGTGCTGGTGGTATTCGGCCCCAACGGCGCCGGGAAGACGACTTTGTTGCGCCTCCTGACCACTGCCGCCCGCCCCAGCACTGGCAAGGGCCAGATCCTAGGGCATGACCTGCTGACTCAGGGGGAAGCCATTAGGGCCAAGGTAGCGCTGATGTCGCACCATAACTTCCTCTATGAAGACCTGACGGCGCTGGAGAATTTGCATTTTGTGGCGGCGCTCTGCCGCCGCAAGCTCCCCAGGTCCGAAGCCCTGGCGCTCTTGGAGCACTACTCTTTGGGACGCTGGGCGGACCGCCGGGTGCGCACCTACAGCAGTGGCATGAAAAAGCGGCTGGCCCTGGCTAGAGTGGTGGTGCAGTCGCCGGAGCTGCTCTATCTGGATGAACCTTATGCCGCTCTGGACCAGCAGGCGCTGGACCTGGT
>JACQHA010000060.1 GCA_016199255.1 Deinococcus sp. | reverse complement strand
TGAGAACTCAGTAGCCCGGATGAAGCAGAGCGGAATCCGGGAGAGGAGTCCCGACGGCAAAGGCTTCTGGATTTCGCTTCACTGTATCCAGACTACAACTGAGACGACTACGGAATGTATAGTTACCATAAGGAGACCGTATTAACTCCCCTGCTTTTTTCCAGACTCGGCTTGAAGGATTCTCCTATGTGATGTGCTTACCCACAGGAGAGTGCGCAGAGGTGGGACCCTGGCGAGCAGGGTCCTTACCCCATTCTTTGAGGAGCGCCCGGATTTCACTCACCTTCCGCGGATTCACACTGTAGTGAGTTCGCGCGTCCTTCCCCTTGCACTCCAGCACCAATCCCGTAGCGACAAGCTCGGCGAGTGCCTCTTCAAGTTCGGCCATCTGGCGTTCTCTCTCGGTCATAATTCCCTCCAGTGTAGCTTGGGCATCGGGGATCCTCGGCTTTAATGGCCGGCGGAGATGCTATCCACTGTCCGCGGTCGGCGCATCAGGAACACCACTGGGCTTAAAATAAAAAAGATGTACGCGATCAAGCGGAAGTCATCCACAAACGACATCAGCAGCGCCTGCCGCTGCACCTCCCCGTAGACCAGCGCCAAGAACGCCTCTCCCTGCGCGCCGGAGCCGGCCAGCCCCGGCAGCGCGCCGGAATCAACTAAGGCAAAGCGCTGCCAGACCGCGGGGTTGTAAGGGTGAATATGAGCGGTCAAGTAGTGCTGGTGCACCTGGGCCCCGCGGCTCAGGAACGCGATCAGGAGCGCAATCCCGATGCTGCCACCAACGGTGCGCACCATGTTGAACAGTGCCGAAGCGTTGCCCATCTGTTCCTTGGGCACGGCGGCCAGACTTAGCGTCGTCAGGGGAACAAAGATCAGTCCTGAGCCGATCCCGCGGAAAAATCCGGGCCCGGCGATTTCCCAGAAGCCGACCTGGGGGTTAAAGTGGGTCATGTCCCAGGTGCCATAGCTGGCGGCCAGACACCCCAGAGCGACGAGCACGCGAGGATCGATCCGGTGAAAGAGGCGCCCAGTCAGCAGGGTCGCCAGAAAGGTGCCGAGGACCTGGATGGACATCACCTTGCCGGCCAGCAGGGGGGTGTAGCCTGCCACCAGCTGGCAGTAGAGCGGGATGAGCACAAAGGTGCCATAGAGGCCGAACATGACCAGGGTCGTGAAGACGGTGCCCACGGCAAACGTGCGGTTCTGCAGGATCCGCAGGTTCACCACCGGCTCCTTGGTCCGCCACTCCTGCCAGACAAACAGGAGCAGGCCAATGGCGGAAAGGAAAGCCAGCGTCAGGATGAGAGCAGAATTGAACCAATCCTCTCGTTCTCCCTTATCCAGCAGGATCTGCAGGCAGCCTATCCCCAGGACGAGGAAAGACAGCCCCGGCCAATCGATGCGCGTGAGCGCGCGCTTGATGTAGGGGGGGTCCACCAGGATCAGGGTAATCAAGAGAAAGGCGATGCTACCGACCGGCACGTTGAGATAAAAAATCCAGCGCCAGCTATAATTGTCGGTGATCCAGCCACCGAGAATGGGGCCGAGTATCGGCCCGAGCATCATACCCAACCCCCAGACTGCCATCGCCATCCCCTGCTCCTTAGCTGGAAACGTCTCCATGAGGATAGCCTGGGACAGCGGCATCATGGCCCCACCGCTTAATCCCTGTAGGATGCGACAGAGGACCAACGTTTGCAGGTTGGGCGCCGAACCACACAGGAGAGAGCTGGTCGTAAACAGGGCGATACAGAAAAGGAAGAACCGCTTACGGCCAAAGACGCTGCTCAGCCAGCCGGTGAGGGGGATCACGATGGCGGTGCCCACGATGAAGGAGGTCATCACCCAGGCCGCCTCATCGACCCCGGCCGAGAGACTTCCCCGGATATGATCCAGCGCCACGTTGGCAATGGTCATATCCAGCACCTCAACGATGGTGGCCATCATCACTGCCAGTACCACCAGCCACTTGTTGGCGGCAGGAGCCGGCGGAGGAGAAGCAGAAGCGTGAGCCGGTTCCATAGGGGGCGCTCCTTTCTTGCAGCGGTAGGGGCGAAGCCTTCGCCCCACGCTTAGGACAGACCCATGAGTTCCCGGTCACGCCTGCTTCGTCCCTACTTCCCGTGCCAGGAGGGCGGCGGAGGGACTTTCAGGCCGGTCGGCTCCCAGGCTCGTCTCTCAGGAAGCGCAGCGCTTTGCTGTGCCTGTTCTTGGAGGAGAGACCGGAGCAGCGGTCCCTGGCGATCACTGATATTAATGGCGACTTCCACCGACAGGCCTACCCGCAGGGGTTTGTCCGCCGGGGGCGGTTCCTGCAGGGTGATTTTGACGGGCAGCCGCTGGACCACCTTGACCCAGTTGCCGGTGGCGTTCTCCGGCGGCAGCAGCGAAAAGGCGGCGCCAGTCCCCGCGCTCAGGCTCTCGACCGTGCCCCGATAGATATGGCCGGGGTAGAGGTCCGCCTCAATCTCCACAGGTTGCCCGACCCGCACGTGGGTGAGCTGGGTTTCTTTGTAGTTGGCCTCGACATAGACCTGGTGGAGCGGGACGACCGCCATGAGCGGTTGGCCAGGCTGCACCCGCTGGCCCACTTCGATCGCTTTTCTACTGACCATGCCCTCAATGGGCGCCACGAGGGTGCAGTAACTGACGTTGAGTTCCGCCTCGCGCACCGCCGCCTCAGCCTGTCTGATGAGGGAGTGCGCAGAGCGCTCAGTGGTGGTGGCGCTGCCTAAGGCCGCTCTGGCGTGCTCGATCTCCTTGGCCTGGGTGACCTCCGCCTTCTTGGCCTGCTCCAGCTGTCTTTGCCTGCTGTGCAGGCGGGAGAGAGCCGTATCGTACTGGGTCTTGGCCCGGTCAAACTGGTGGGCCGGGATGACCTGTTCCTCAAACAGCTCGGTGGCTCGCCGCAAGTCGAGCTCAGCCTGATGGAACTCTGCGTGCGCCGCCGCCACCTCGGCCTGGGCCGCCGCGGCCTGGGCCCGCGCCGCTTCCCGTCGCTCCGCTGCCACCTCCACCGTAGCAAAGAGTTGATCCACGGTTTCGCGCGCCTTTTGCAAGGCGGCTCTGGCGTCCGCGAGACGCACTTCAGAGTCCTGGGGGTCCAGGCGGACCAGCACCTGCCCGGATTTCACCCACCAGTTCTCCTCGACGAGCACCTCCTCCACTGTCCCGGCGATCCGCGGAGTGATCCGGGCGCTGTCGGCCTCCACATAGGCGTTGTCGGTGGTCACGTGGGTCGCGTAATAAGACCAGGCTTTGATCCCGTAATACCCCCCGGCCGGGAGTGCCAGGAGCAAAAAGATCACCAGGAACCAGCCCTTCTTCGAGCAGTGCAGCCGCTCTTTCATGGGTCTTCCCTCCAGATGGAGTCCGCGTCTGGGAGGTCAGCCCCACCG
>JACQHA010000078.1 GCA_016199255.1 Deinococcus sp. | reverse complement strand
GGGAGGGCATGACCAGGGAGGAGATCCAAAAGCGCTACCCCGGGCTGTGGCAGCAGCGGAAGAAGGACCCCACCATGGCTGCTCCTCCTGGGGGCGAGCCGCTAGTGGTCATGCAGCGCCGGGTCATGGCCAGCGTGCAGGAGATTGCCCAGCGCCACCTAGGGCAGACGGTGCTGGTATGCACCCACGCCGGGCCTATTAGGGCAGCGCTGTGCGGGCTCCTGGGTATTGACCTGCGGCGCAGCTGGCAGTTCCGCACCGACAACGCTTCACTTACAGTGGTAGCCATCACCGAGGAAGGTGCCGTGATTGAAGCCTTCAACGACACCAGGCATTTATCCGGCAGCTACCCCGACTCGCTAGTGCCATAGGCCGCCACCTGGCGCCGGCAGCGCTGGCACAGCACCAGATGCTCGGCAATTTGCAGGGCTTGGGCGGCATCCAACTGTTCCTCAGCGTAGGCACGCAGCTCCTCTGGCAGGGGGCAGTCGGCGCGCTCCAGGGGCGTTTGCACCGCTTGACTAACTAGTTCCTCCAAGTGGGCAGGCGCTAGCTGAGCTTTGGGGCGAATGCGGCTCTTAATAGATCCTCCCTTGGATAATATTCTCCAGAGGACGAAAACTCACGAAGCAGGGGGATGCTTCCCAGGCTCACTGGGGCTCGTGCCCGGGGTTGATAGTGAGCACGTCCAGGTCCCGCACCGTGGCATAGGGCACATAGCCCCTGGCCCGGGCTTTGGCGTAGAAGTCGTCGATCAAGGACTGGATGGTGACATAGTCTATGACCAGCACCAGCTTGCCAGCCTGCTGGAAGGCATCGAGGTTGGCCTGGACTTCGCTGGTTTCCTCAGATGGCTGTGGGGTGTTGTCATTGTACCAGGTGTCCTCCCGCCCAATGCCGGTGACCGCCTGGAGGTAGTCGGGAAAGGCGACCAGGGCTTCGCCGTTCTGAGGAAAGACCCCAAAGGCCGGCAGGTTCCGAGTCACCCGGGCGTAAGTAGCAATGGCTTTCACCAAATCCACCATCTCCTGGGTGGCGGTGGGCCTATCTAAGCCGCTCCCCCCACCTGGCCCCCAGTATTGATAGGCGTCAATAATGTCCAGGTAGACGCCGTCAAAGCCGGAGGCCAGAATCTGGCCCAGGTAACTCGAGGGGGAACCGTAGATCAGCACCTGCCACTGGGGGTCCCAGTAGCGCACTTTATAATTCCCCTCCCAGTCGGGATTGGAAGGGCCTAGCCAGGAGGGAGCGCCGGGATCGGGAGCGCTGTCGTGATCAGCATCCCAGGCCTCCTCCCAGTACCAGCGGTAATCTTCGGCCTCGCCAATGCTCATATAAGCCAGTACCAGCTTCGGCCCGCCCGGGCTATTTTTCAGCGCCGCAATCTGCTCAGCGCTAAAGCGCTCTCCGGCGCTGCCATCGGCGGAATAATCAATGACCACCAGGTCAAACCTGGTCTGGCCGATGGCCGTGAGATCTATGTTCTGCAGCTGATAGACAAATTCCTGCACCGCGTCCCAGGAGAGTTCACCCCCTATCTGGGCGGATGTGCAGGCGGAAAACCCTGAAAGCATCAGCAAGGAGGCGGCGGATAGCCAGGCTAGGTAGTGGAGCAGCACTCTCGGCATGAGCCTAGTCTAACGCCTTGCACTAGTTCAGGTCGACCACCGACTCAAGCATAGAAGCGTACCTCGACTATCTGATGAATCACTGTGCCGTCATGTAGAGTTTTAGATTTGGACACCCCGCGCAAAACGCCTAACGGCACGCGCTTCAGCCGCCCTGCGAAGCGCAGCGGAGCAGGGTCGGCTGGAAGCGCTGGTTGGGCGCGCTCAATACCAGGCAATGGTCATGCTTTCATAATACTTGGCCCATCAGTTGCCAAACACACTCAGCAAGAAATCGAGGATGTTCTGGCCGGTCCCTGGGACAAGATCGGGCCGGAAGAAGCTCATACCGTGCTCGTTCTGCTCATACACGATCTTCCGATAATGCTCGCCGCTGGCCGCTTCGCAGACTGGGAACGACTCACCATCTTGCCTGGAAACGATGCACCAGGCAGGCTTGTTCTCCCTATCTAGCGTCGTGACGGCCTCCTCGTACGCCACCCCCAGATAACTGCCGGGAGACAACGATAGCGCTCCCAGACAGCCCTCGCCGCACCCGTCAATGGCGCCATCCGCGCCAATGCTCGCCCCAATTGTCGCTACGCGATCCGGGTCTACACCAGGAAGTGTGCGCGCCGTCTGCACGGCGGCGATGGAGTCTTCCAGCCAGCCTTGCAGGATGCGTCCAGTCCCAGTCATTGCATTGCCGCTCTCACCATGGCCGCGATAGTCAAACGCGAAGACAGCAAACGAACGGCCTGCGGGGAGAGGAGGGTACTCGGCCAGCGGCAGGGTGAAGCGCGCGTCCACACCTTCGCAAGCCGGGTTCGCCACCATCCCCTCGGGCAGTCCTCGATTCTGCAACCACTGCACCAGATTGGCGTACACCCATTCGCAGTGCGAGCCACCCACCCAATGCATCAACACCAGCACCGGCGCAGGTTCAACGGCGGCGGGATAGTAATAGCCCACCAGTTTTACGCCGTCTTCAGCTTCAAACTCAATGCGCTGTGGGTCAGGGGGGAAGCGCGGCACAGGGGTGGCCAAGGGCTGAGGGGGTTGCGGCGTATCGGTGAGCACCGCTTGTGGCGCGGCGCGCGCAACGAGCAGTGATAGAGTTAGAGCTACAGCAAGTGTAAAGCAGCGGTGGGACATGACGCCTCCTTTCCTTGTCCTTTTATGGCGAAGCGCCCAACTAGTAATTATACCGCTGCATGTGGCATATAAAGGGAGTTATACCACAATGCCGACCACTCCAACCAACCGGCCACGACCCTATTCAACCCTCGCTGTAGATCAGCGGCATCTCACCGCCATGAAAGGTCTTGCCTTCTGAACTAGTGCAAGGCGTTAGTCTAGAATCCCCTCAGCTCTTCCAGAAGACGATGTAGGGCTCCCAGAGTGGGTCCAGGGCGTAGCCGTAGAGGGGCGGGCGGTTGGGCCGCCTGATCAAGCGCATACCGGCCTCTGCCGGGGTGCGGTTGCCCTTGCGGGCGTTGCACTGGTCGCAGCAAGTCACCAAATTGGTCCATGCGGTGCGCCCACCGCGGCTTCTGGGCAGCACATGGTCCACCGTAAGGTCAGAAGCCCTGCGGCCACAGTACTGGCAGGTGTGAGTGTCGCGGGTCAAGATCCCCTTGCGGCTCAGGCGCACCATGGGCTGCCAGCGGGGCTGGAGGAACTGGCGCAGGCGAATCACTGCCGGCACCACAAACTCGGCACTGGGGCTCCTGAGGCGCAGGTTCCGGTCAGCCACCGACTCGGCCACACCCGAGAGCACCAGCACCAAAGCGCGGCGGGCGCCGCAGATGTGTACCGGCTGATAAGAGACATTGAGCACCAGAGCTCGCGGCAGATCCAACAGCACCACCTCCTCAGCGCTGTTCTAACCTAGGAATCTTACCACCAGGCTGCCTCCGTAAGACAAGACCTGGGCACTAGGGTACACTACCTTAGGTCATCTCGTACTCATCCAATGCCCGCCCATAAAACCTGCACATCACGTTAGAATACAGTTTAAGTGGCGAATCGAGGGTCGCGCCGATGCTGTGAGCGGTCCGATGACCGGCCCAGCACCGGCGGCTGATGCAGCGATTTATTCCATGCAGGAGCTAGTGGCCGCGGTAACGCAGATCACCGAAGGGCCCCTTCCCTGACCTTGACTTCCAGCCAGTCTATCCTGGAGAATGGCGGCATTTAGCGTCTGAGACCAGGTCGCCCCTAGGAAGGAGTGCAGCGATGCCCAAGTATGTGATTGAACGCAATATTCCCGGAGCCGGCAAGCTCTCTCCCCAAGAGCTACAGGCCATTTCCCAGAAGTCGTGCAGCGTCCTCAACAAGCTGGGCCCCAAAGTGCAATGGGTCCACAGCTACGTTACTGACGATAAGATCTACTGCGTCTACATTGCCCCCAACGAGGAGGCAGTGCGGGAGCACGCTCGCCAGGGCGGGTTCCCAGCGAACCGCATTTCCGAGATCAAGTCCATGATTGACCCGACAACGGCTGAGGGGTGATGGACGCTACAGCTCCACCGTGTTGGCCACGTGCAGCCACGCCGGGTCCAGCTCTGCCCCTGGGGTGTCGGTAAGGCGCAGCCAGGCGCCAGTTTCCACCTCCAGCAAATAGAGCTCCCGGTTGCCGTCCTGGGCAGAGACAAATGCCAATTGCCGCCCATCAGGCGACCAGGTGGGGTGGCGCTCGCCGGCAGCAGTGTCAGTGAGCCGGAGTCCCGCGCCGCTGCT
>JACQHA010000012.1 GCA_016199255.1 Deinococcus sp. | reverse complement strand
TGTTATCCCCATTTCCCTCTCGTCGTTCCTGTGGTTGAGATGAGGTATGAACGCAATAGGTGCTCTGGCCGGAACTTCCCCTGACCTTACTTGCCAGGCGAATAGGGAAGCGACAGGCCTCAGCATGAACTATTAGCCGATTGACCCCAGCCTTGACGAAGGGGTCTATAAGGGTTTCAGGCTCTTCAACCATGAAATGAGCTTCGAAGGGTAGTTTCGTGGCTGACCGGACCGATCGAATAATGTCAGGACCGAAGCCCAGCCTTTCCTGGTCAGAGCCCAGATCGGCGGCTGGTTCTGGTGATGGCATCCCGCGTGCAGCCCGCAGACGTCACAGGGGGTGGCGCAGCCAGGCGCCACTGCCTGCAAGTAGCCCTGGCGGCGCAATTCCTCGAGCATGTGCCGGGTGAGAGCTTCTGTCACCCTGAGCTGGGTGGCCAGCTCGGCAGTACTCTTGGTTCCCCTTTCAGCTACCAGGCGCAGCAACTGCCTGAGCATGTCACCCTCCGAGCCACTGCCCGGCCTGGTACGCAACCACGCCGGCGCTTAAGGCGATGCCCAGGAGCAGGATGATGCTGAAGCTGGTCCAGCCCCAGCTCCGGGTCTCCTGCTTCATGGCTGCCACAGTAGCCACACAGGGAATGAAGAGCATGGTGACCACCAGAAAAGCTAGAGCGGTGGCTGGGGAGACCCCGGCGGCTATTTTCTCCGCCAGCCCTACTGCCTCCTTACCAGGGCCGTACAGGACGCCCAGGGTGGCGATGGCGTTTTCTTTGGCTACAAAGCTGCTGAGCAGCGCTACCAGCAGGCGCCAGTCCATGCCCATCAGCTGCCCGATGGGAGAAAGTAGCCGGCCAAGCTGGGCCAGGTAGCTGTGTTCCACATCTGGTCCCGGCAAATTGCTCAACGCCCACACCACCAGGGACATGAGTAAAATAGTGCTCCCCGTCTTGCGTAAGAAAGCCCAGATGCTGCTCCAGACAAACAGGCCAATGGTCCGCAGGTTGGGCACATGGTAGAGCGGCAGCTGCATGATGAACGCTGCTCGCTCACCCTGGAACAGGGTGCGATTTAGCACCATGCCCACCAGAGCCAGCACCAAGATGTTCAGCGCCACCAGGCTCCAGGAAACAATGGTGGCCGAGCGGCCGAAGAAAGCTGGGGCCAGAAAGGCCAGCACCGCCAGCCGGGCGGTGCATGGCACCAGTGGGGCCAGCAGGATGGTCAATAGTCGTCCGGTCCGGGATTCAATGATGCGTGCCCCCATCACTGCCGGCACGTTGCAGCCGAAGCCCAGGAAAAGCGGCAAGAAGCTCTTGCCGTGCAGCCCCAGGCGGTGCATGAAGCGGTCCATGACATACGCTGACCGGGCCAGATAGCCAGTGTCTTCCAGGAGCCCCAGCACCGCAAAAAAGACCACCAGGATGGGCAGGAAGGTAATCACGATCCCGGCGCCGCTCAGGACACCGTCTGCTAGCAGGTGGACTAGCCAGGTGGGTCTGCCTGCCAGCGCCCTTACCAGCCACTGGGTGAGCCCGCCCACTATGGTCACGTCTAACCAGGCCTGGATGGGGGCGGCTAAAGTGTAGGTGGCCCAGAACACCAGCCCGAAGGCGGCTACCAGCAGTAGCAAGCCCCAGAAGGGATGGACCGCCACTTTGTCCAGCCGGTCGGTGAAACTAATCTGGCCGAAGAGGGTGCACCAGGGATCAGCTTCTGGTCGCTATGCACCGTCTGCCTCCTCCACTAACACCTTGGGCGCCTCGCCCCTGCCCAGGGCAATGCGGGTATCACGCACCAAGACCAGCAGGGGACCATGCCCGGGATTTTGCAGGACTTTGACCAGCGAACCGATGGAAAGCCCCATGGCCGCCAGCCGGCTCGCTAGTTCCTTTCCGCCTCCCAGGCGGCGAACGATTCCCGACGAGCCGGGCGCAAGCTGATCGAGCGAAGCTAGGTGCCGCTTTGGAGCCATGGCTGCATCCTACCAGTGATTGATCATCTGTTTCACCCTAGCAACGTCGCCCCCTGCCCTGTGCTACAGTGCCAAATGACTGGTAGGGAACTAGGATGGGAGGAGCGGGCCGGTAAACGCACCTGGGAAACCAGAAGGGGGAGGAGGGAGCTATGACCAAGGAAAGCTTCGTTCAAGCCCTGCAGAAGCGGGAGGATGGCGAGATATCCATTACAGTCAAGGGACGGCGCAGTGGGCGGGCCATCACTCTCCCGGTCTGGTTCGTGCTGGAGGGAACGACCCTATGGCTGTTGCCTGTCAAGGGTGGGCGCACCCAGTGGTACCAGAATCTCCTGGCAGACCCCACCATCACCATTCGCACCGGGCGGCAGCGGCAGACTTTCCAGGCTAGAGCGGTCAATGATCCTGAAACAGTGGGTGCTGTCGTCACTCAGTTTAGGAAGAAATACACCCCTGGCGAAATTGCCCGCTACTATACCGGCCTGGACGTGGCGGTGGAGGTAGCCCTCGAGCCAGGAGCTGAGTAAGACTCAGGACCAGGGAATCCAGCGGTGGTGGGCCTGGAGATAGTCGTTCAAGATCGACTTGGCGATGCTATACGAGGGCACCAGCGGGTGCGCTGCCAGCCCAGCCAGGGCAGAGCGGTAGGAGCCCTCTAGCGCTGCCTGGGCCGTGAGCCGTTCAAAGGCCTTCACCTGCTGGATGAGACCCAGCGGCGCCCTGGGCACGTCGCCCACAGCTAGAGGCGTGGGGCCATTGCGGTCAACGACACATGGCACCTCTACTACGTCGTCACTGGACAGCTCGCGCATCGCTCCCTGGTTGGGTACATTCAGGGTCATGATCCGGCCCTGGTCGCGGCTGATGGCTTGCACCACACCTAGCGCTACCTCATCGTAGCCGCTTCCTTCCTCGCTCTCTGGAGGCGGGGTGGGTGCAATGCGCTGCCCGGTTTCGGCTTTCATGTACGAGCCATGACGGGTGCCGATGTAATTCTGGTAGATGCGCAGTGCTGCTCCTGGCTCTGGATTGCGCTTAGCCTGGCGCAAGCTGGTAAACAGGTGGCGGCTGAGCTCCGCCACCTGTTCGCCCCTGGTCCGGCCGGCCTGCAGGATGTTGGCTACTGCCTCGCGCCGGAAATAGAAGTAGTACAGGTACTCGTTAGGCAAGAGGCTCAAGCTGCGCAGCAGGTCCGGGGGGAACATCTTCAGCCCCTCTTGTTTCACCAGGGCCTCGGCTTGGTCAATGAGCTCGCCCAGCACATCTTTCCCCTGGTGCTCCACGGCCTTGACCCAGCCCAGGTGGTTCAGGCCGAAATAGTTGAAACGCAGCTCGTGAGAGCTGGTGCCAAGGTGATGGGCTACTGAGCGGTACAGGGCTCCCGGCCCATCGCAAATGCCAATGAAGCGGGGCAGGCCGCGCATGGCCATGGCCTGGGCCACGAGCCCAGCAGGGTTGGTGAAATTGATGAACCAGGCGCCGGGAGCCAGCTGTGCCACGCGCTGCGCGTAGTCTGCCACCACCGGAATGGTGCGGAGTGCCATGGCGAAGCCCCCAGGGCCTGTAGTCTCCTGGCCTAGCACCTGGTACTTGAGGGGAATGCGCTCATCGGCTACCCTGGCCTCCTCGTTGCCCACGCGAATGCTGCACAGCACAAAGTCTGCGCCACTCATGGCCAGATCGGGGTTGGTGGTGAATTCCAAAGCCGGTCCTCGCCCGGCCTCGGCCACCAGCTCCTGTACCACGCTGCCAATCAGCTCCAGCCGTTCCTGATCGACGTCGAAGAGGCTGACCTGCCGAATGGGCAACTGCGGCAGCCGCTTCAAGATGCCGCGCACCAGGAGCGGGGTCCGGACGCCGCCGCCGCCAATAATCGCCAGTTTCACCTTGTTCCTCCTTGCCATGACTCCCCGCGCCGGAAGCGCTCCAACAGCTCTGCCTCGCGGGGGATGCCAGTGGCGCCTCCTAGCTTGGTTACCGATAGCGCGCCGCAGATGTTTCCTAATGCTAAACAGTCCCGCCGGGGATAGCTCTTCAGATAGCCATAGAGAAAGCCGGCGTCAAAAGCATCGCCGGCGCCGGTGGTGTCGAGAGGCGTGACTGATAAGGTGGGTACGGTGATTACTTCTCCCTGCTCATCAATGCTCATGGCACCTTTGGCCCCCAGCTTCACTACTGGCACGGCCACGTATTTCGCCAGCTCCGAGAGCGCGGCGCGGGCACCGTCCTTCCGGGTGAGATGCACTGCCTCGGTCTCATTGGGTAGGAAAATGTCCACTAGTTCCAGGCACCGGTAAATAGCCTGGTCCCAGCGGCCACTGGAGTCCCAGCCAATATCGGCAGAGATGCTGGCGCCAGCGTTCCGGGCCCGCTCCAGGGCTGAGAGGCTCAGCTCCAGGTTGGCGGAGAGGCCAGCCAGGTGCACGTGGCGGGTGGAGCTTAGTAGCTCCGGTGTCATCTGGTGCGAAGGGTGCAGTTCGGGGCGCCGGAGCACGTCGCTGTAGCTCACGAAGCAGCGGTCCCGGGCTAAAGAGATGGCGACGGAGATTGAACTGCGGGCCCCATCCACCTTCTGCACGTAGGAAAGATCGATTCCCTCCTGGCGCAGCCGAGAGACCAAGAAGTCGCCTAGTGCATCCTGGCCAATAGTGGTCACCAGCGCCGTGCGCAGGTTCAGGCGTGCCGCCCCGGTGGCAGTAATCGCTGCCGCGCCTGGGGCTATATCGAACTGGGGTGCGTACAGCTCCTGGCCCGGGTCGGGGAGGCGGTCCAGCCCGGCGAAGATCAGATCGCAGAACACGTAGCCCACACAGGCCACGTCCAGGGGGCGCTGGCTCATGCTTTCACGCCCCCTGAAGTCAGCCCGGTGACCAGGTAACGTTGCAGCAGAAGCGCCACCAGCACCGGCGGCAGGCTCGCCAGGACACCGCCTGAGGTCATCAGCCCCCAGTCAATGGTGAACCGGCCCTGGAACTCGGCCAGAGCCACGGGCAGCGTCTTGGCGGCGTAGGTGGAGGTGAACACTAGAGCGAAAATAAACTCGTCCCAGGCGCCCAGGAAGGTGAAGATGGCGGTGGCCACTAGCCCAGGAGCTGAGAGAGGTAGGGCGATGCGCAGAAACGCACTAAAGCGCGAGCAGCCGTCGATGCGAGCCGCGTCTTCCAGATCTTTAGGCAGCGTCTGGAAATAGCCATGCATGATCCACACCACAAAGGGCATGCCTAGGCCAGTGTAGGCCAGTACTAGCGCTGTCCAGGTGTTGAGCAAGGAAAGTTGCTTGGCAATGACAAACAGCGGGATAAGCACCGTAAACGCTGGCAGCATCAC
>JACQHA010000054.1 GCA_016199255.1 Deinococcus sp. | reverse complement strand
TGGGCGGCGACCTGGAGTACACCGACGAAGTGACCCTGGGCCGCGCCCTGGCTGGCCGGAAGGCCATGCCGTGACCTGGAGCCTGGACCGCATTATTGCCCTGCCCGGCGTGCGCTGGGCGATGCAGTTATCCCCTGAGGGCGAGATTGTCTCCCAGGTGACCAGAGGCCACCTAGACCAGGGCCTGGCCAAGCAGCTGGCCACCCAGGCGCTGGAGCGCGCCCGGGAGCTGGCTAGAGAGCATGCCCTGGGCATTGTCCGCACGGTAACGGTGCGCGCTGGCAGTGTGGGAACCCTGGTAGCGATTGACCCAGAGGGAATCCTGGTGCTGGCGCTGGACGCCAGCGCTGATCTGCAGTTTTTGAGGGAGGAACTACATCGTGACTGACAAACCTACGAACCCCACCAACATCCAAGTCGAGCTGGACCCCCAGGCCGCTGAGGGGATCTACTCGAACGCGGCGCTGATCTCGCACACCCCCAACGAGTTCATCCTAGACTTCGCCCGGCTGTTCCCGGGGCAGGAGAAAGCGCGCATCAGGTCGCGCATTATCACCAGCCCGGCGCATGCCAAGGCCTTTTTGGCGTCGCTGCGCGACAACATTGCTCGCTACGAGGCCAAGTACGGTGAGATCAAGCTGCACACCGTATCTGAAGCCCAGAAGAACTAGGGCTTATGCGTTCCGCTGCACTGCGCTATGGCCTTGGCTACTTGGGCATCACCCTGATGACCCAGACAGTGGCGCAGTGGGCGCTCTTTTTTTACTCTCCCCCGCCTGACTCCGGGCGTACCCTGTACCTCTCGCCCAGCCTGGCCGGGGTGATGATGGCCGTAGGCCAGGTGTTTAACGCTGCCGCCGATTTGCCCATTGGCTACTGGAGCGACCGGAAGCCGCCACCCCGCCGCCGGCCCTTTATTCTCTGGGGCACGCCGCTGATGGTGATGAGCCTGCTACTCTTTTTTGCCCCGCCGCTCTCCTACTCCAGCCACCTCAACCTGGTGTACGCCTCGGCTACCTTGGCGCTGTTCTTTGTGCTGTTCACCGCCGTGGCTGGCCCTTATCTGGCGCTCTTGCCCGAGGTGGCCAGGTCAGCCGCCGAGCGGGTGAGCTACGCCTCGGCCCAGGCGCTTGCCTCTGTTGTGGGCCTGGTGCTCTCCTATGTGGTCGGGCCGCTGCTAGCAGCACAACTCGGGGTGTGGGGCATGGCGCTGATTATGGGCACCGTGACCTGGATAGTGCTCTGGATCACGGCGCATACTGTACCAGAGCCACTACCTCAGCCCAGCCAAGACGATCCGCCTGGGCTGAACCTGATGCAGAGCGTGCTGGCTACTTTTCGCAACCCGGCCTTCCCACCCTTCCTGGGCGCCATTATTTGCTTCTGGTTCGGTATCAGCATGCTGCAGGCCGGGACCAACTACCTTGTGACGGTGCTCATGCGCCAGCCAGTGGCGTTCTCTGGGGCGGTGCTCGGCGGCATGCTGGGCGCTGCCCTGGCGGCATTCCCCCTCGTGGGCTGGCTGGCGCGCCGGCTGGGCAAGCGCCGGGCGCTGCTGGCCACGATGTATGCCCTGTCACTATTGCTGCCGCTCTTGTACTTGATCGGCTCTCTCCCTGGCAGCCCAGTGTTGCAGGGCATGGTGCTCCTAGTACTAGCTGGGATCCCCCTGGCGGGGTTCTTGATACTACCCAATGCCATCATGGCCGACATCACCGACCTGGACGCCCGGCTGACCGGCCTGCGGCGGGAGGGGATGTATTACAGCGTGCAGGGGCTGATTACTGGCCTGGCTATAGGGCTTTCGGGGCTGGTCACTGGCCTGATCCTGGAGCACCTTGGCAACAGCCTGGCCCATCCCCTGGGGATCCGGCTCCTGGGACCAGTGGCCGGGCTGGGGATCCTTCTGGGCACCACCCTGCTCTACTTGTACCGCGAGCCAGGCCCGCCCGCCTCCGGCTCTTCCTCGGCGCAGTAGCGATCCAGAGCTGCTACGCAGGGTGCTGCGGCCAGGGGCCCTAACTAGCTCGGCCAGCAGGTGGCTCGAGGGTCTCCCTGACCCAGCCCAGGGAATGCAAGCGGGCGACGTGATAATCCAGATGCGCCGCCAGCATGGACCACAGCTCAGGACGCCGCGCCAGCGGCAGCTCCAGCCCCCGGCGAAACGTGGCGCGCTGCAGGGCGGCTAGCTCTACCAGTGCCCGGGGGCTATACGGCTCGCCTGGGCAGCTGGCGCAGGTGGCCCCGCCGGCCGCGGCACTGAACCCCACCACCGGGATCTGGCCACAGGAGACACAGCGGCCCAGCCGCGGCGCCAGGCCAGCTTCCCCCAGGAGCTTCACCACCGTGATCAGCGCCACCTTCTCCGGGTCAGAGTGCCGCTCCACCCCTTTGAGCCCAGACTGGAACACCCTATAGGTAGCCGGGTGGGGGTCTTCTTCCTGGGCTAGATGGTCTATGAGCTCGCATAGCAGGTTCCCCAAGGCGTAGCGCGCTGGCTCTGCTAATCGGGGGTGCTGTTCCAGCGCCACGCCTTGAGTGACACTAGCCAAGTCGCCAGCCCGCCGGCGGTAGAGCTGCAGCTCTACCTGGCTGAAGAGCTCCAGCCTAGCGCCGCTCACCTTCCTGGCCGGTCGGGCAATGGCGTTTGTCTTCCCCTCTGGCCCGTAAACGGTTACCAGCCGGCCGCCTTCAGCCAGCCGGCGGCTATTAATCACAATTCCGGAGCGCACCTGGTAGCGGCCAAAGGCCATTACTCCACCACCACGGGATACAAGATGGATTCCCGGCGGTCCAGCGACAGCCCCAGCTGATACTGACCGGGAGGAGCCTCCAGCTCCGCTTCCAGCTGGAACCGGCCGTCCTGTACCGGCGCCCGGTAGCTATATTGCTGGCCCAAACGGTCAAAGAACAGCACCACCTCCCGCGCCGGCTGGGAGACGCTGCCCCGCAGCAGCAAGCCCTCACCGCTCTGGAAGCGGCTAGGGAGCCATTCGTCAAGCAAGACGTTGCTGAAGGCATTAGGCGGATAAGGCACGTCCACGTGCAAGGCGAGTTCACTCGGTGTGGTGTACAGTTCGTAGCTTTCCCCCAGCTGGTACTGTTCCTCGCGCAGCACCCCCAGCGCCAAATTGAACCGGCCCCCGGTGCCAGGCGGCAGCTCCAGCGGCAGGGCGAATACCCCCTGGTACACCGGGCGCTCCACGCTTCGTACCTCCCCATCGGGAGCAGTGAGGAACAGGCCCACGCCGG
>JACQHA010000053.1 GCA_016199255.1 Deinococcus sp. | reverse complement strand
CTCATAGGCGCTCCTTCTGGCGCAGGACAGTCTCCAGCCGGGCCACGTCCTGGCGCACAGAGCGGATGCGCCGCACGTTCGGCAACTGCCCGATAGTAGCCTGGACCCGGAGATTCAAGAGCTCCTGCCGGCTCTGCCGGAGCTTCTCCCGGATCTCCTCTGGAGAGAGATCGCGGGTCTCAGACGGCTTCATCGTAGACCCCCCGCTTCACAATCTTGGTGGCCATAGGCAGCTTGTGCGCCGCCTGGCGCAGGGCTTCACCGGCGACTGCTTGGTCCACTCCCGACACCTCAAAGAGGATGCGGCCCGGCTTCACCACCGCCACCCAGAACTCCACGTTCCCCTTGCCCTTGCCCATGCGGGTCTCGGCTGGCTTCTTGGTCACTGGCTTATCGGGGAAGATGCGGATCCAGATTTTGCCGCCCCGCTTAAAGGTGTGGCTCATGGTAATGCGCGCCGCCTCAATCTGGGCGCTGGACACCCAGGCCGGCTCCAGCGCCATGAGCCCCATCTCCCCAAAGGAGATGCGGCTGCCTCCCTTGGCGCGGCCCTTCATGCGGCCCCGCATGGCCTTGCGGAACTTGACACGCTTGGGCAGCAGCATTACTCCTCCTCGCTGGAGGCCTCGCGGCGGCGGGCCCGGGGCGCTCTGGTGCTCCGGCCCCGGCCCTCGCCCTTGGGAGCAGGCGCCGGCGCCGCCTGGGCCTGAGGCCGGGGAGCCGTGGCCTTGGCGTCGCCCAGGATATCGCCCTTATAAATCCAGGCCTTGATGCCAATCTTGCCGTAGGTGGTCCGGGCCTCGGCGGTGCCGTAGTCAATGTCGGCGCGCAGGGTGTGAGAGGGCACCCGGCCCTCCACGTACTGCTCGGTCCGGGCCTGCTCCGCCCCGCCCAGCCGGCCAGCGCACATGATCTTCACCCCCTCGGCACCTGCCTCCCGCACTCGCTGCACCGCCTGGCGCATGGCCCGCCGGAAGGCAAAGCGCTGCTCCAGCTGGTCCGCCACCCGCCGCGCCACCAGCACCGCATTCAAGTTGGGGTTGCCGGCTTCGGTGACATTGATCTGTACGGTCTTGCTGGTGGCCTTCTCCAAGCGCTCCCTGAGCTTCTTGATCTGCTCGCCACCCCGGCCAATGACGATCCCTGGCTTGGCGGCCACAATGGTCACCGTCACCTGGTGGGCGGCGCGCTCAATCTCGGTCCTGGCCAACCCAGCCCGGTCTAGCTCCTCCTGAATGGCCAAGCGGATCTGCCGGTCCTCCTGCAAGAGCTTGGGGTAGTCCCTTTTAGTGGCGTACCAGCGCGACTCCCAGTTCTTGTTGATGCCCAGCCGGAACCCAATAGGGTGGATCTTGTTACCCATTTTTCTCCCCTAGGACAATAGTCACGTGGCAGGAGCGGTGGCGCAGCATATCCGGCCGCCCCCTGGCCCGGGGGTAGTAGCGCCGCATACTGGGCCCATCGCCCACATAGCACTGCGCCACCACCAGGTCGTTAATGTTCTTGTCCGTATTGTTCTCAGCGTTGGCAATTGCCGACGCCAGCACTTTCCCTACTGTCTCGGCATAGCCCTTGGGCAAGAAGCGCAAGATCTCCCGCGCCTCAATCGCCGACTTGCCACGGATGGTGTTTACCACCAGCCGCATCTTGCGGGGCGACGCCCGTACATAGCGCGCGGTGGCCTTCATTTCTTCAGCACCTTCTCAGTTTTCGCGCCGTGGCCCCGGAAGAAGCGGGTAGGAGAAAACTCCCCCAGCTTGTGCCCCACCATGCTCTCTTCAATAAACACCGGCACGTGCTTGCGCCCATTGTACACCGAGAGCGTGTGGCCCACCATATCCGGGATAATCATGGACCGGCGCGACCAGGTCTTAATCACTTTCTTCTGGCCAGAGGCGTTCAGCTCAGCCACCTTCTTCATCAGGTGGCTGTCCACCCAGGGCCCTTTTTTCGTTGACCTCGGCACACCCCCTCCTTACAGCCCCGTGCCGCCGCTGGCACCCTTGCCCCGCTTGCGGCCCCGGATGATGAACTTGCCACTCTTTTTGTTGCGGCGGGTCTTCAGGCCCTTGGCTTGCTGGCCCCAGGGGCTGGCTGGCGGCCGCCCGCGGGGCGCCTTGCCTTCACCGCCGCCGTGCGGGTGATCCACCGGGTTCATGCTGGCACCGCGCTGGTGGGGCCGCCGGCCCAGCCAGCG
>JACQHA010000048.1 GCA_016199255.1 Deinococcus sp. | reverse complement strand
GACGTCGGCCCGCCGTGGCTCATGACCAGCAGAGGCGGCCATTCCTTAGATGGGCCAGCATAGTTCCGGTTGGCCGGCGGGTAGAACAGCGCGTGCGCCGTCTGCCCTCCCTCAGTGGGGAATTCAATAGGGCGCGGCTGGGCAACGAAGCCAGGATCAACCTGGTGAGCAATGCTACGCCGCAGCACCTGGCTGGCGCCAGTGGCCACGTCCACGGTCACTACCGCCGGAGCCTCTGCCGGAGTGGCGCCAATACATGCCAGCTGGCGGCCATTACTGCGCAGGTAGGCACGAGGGAACGCGGTGTAGGGTACATCCAGCTCCTCAACCCGCAAGGTGCCTGGCGCGATCAGACCTAAATGCTCTACCCCATCCTGGTTGAAGATGCAGGCGATCCGGCCATCACTGAGAAAGGCGTAGGTAGCCAGCCCAAACACCCACTGTGGCACGCCAAACTCAGCTTCCATAGGCGCCAGCGGCACTATGGCGCCGCCCCGCTCACAGTACAGGTTCCACCAGCCAGTGCGGTCAGAGACAAAGTGCAGCGTCCCATCAGGGCTCCAGGCTGGCTGGAAAATAGACTCCTGGGTGCCTCCGGTGACGCACCGGGGGTGGCTGATTGACCCATCAGCCGCCAGATCAGCCACCCACAACTCTGCACCGTCCCAGGGCATCTGGGGATGATTCCAGGTCGTCCAGGCCAGGTGGCGCCCATCGGGGCTGATGCTCGGGAAGGCATAGAAATCGTTGCCCGACACCACCACCCCCGGAGCCCGCGACCCGTCAGTGGGCAGCGCTACCAGCTCGTTGACCACCTGGTGATCTGCAGTGTGCCGTTCCCGGACGCAGATGAGCAGCCGCCCATCTGGGGTAACCCGGCCATCAGCATAGCGTGCGCCTGCTGGCAGCTCTGGCTCAGCAGTAATGGGCCGAGGTTCATTACCTGCATCCTGGCGATAGAGGCGCTGGTCGGCAAAGTTGGAGAAGTACACTGCGGATCCATGCACGCAGTAGGCGCCGCCGCCGTACTCGTGCACCAGCGTCCGGGCGTTGAACCCGGGCGGCGTCATATCAGCCACCTGGCCGTCGGCTGACCACCGCACCACCACGTAGCGGCCACCTTCCAGCGGCCTTCCCTCCATCCAGTAGACGTCCTCCCCCCATATCTCTACCTGCCCCAACCCCACTCCGCCAGCGGCCACTAGGGAGGCGGTGATAGGGGATTGCCACGAGCCATAGGGTGCGGTCTTGCGCCTAGCCATGTAACTGCCACTCCTCTCGGGACACGCTGGTCTGCCAGTGTATGTTACCGCCCCAGAACAGGGCAACAGGCTAGGGGCAGGTCAACAGCACCGCTGCTGAGTAGGGTGGCAATGTGACGCTGGTGACCGCCTGGTAACTGATACTGCCGCTGGGCACACCAGACGCCGGTACCTCGCCACCACCGGAGGTCTGGGCCCGACAGAAGGTGCCGCCTAGATCAACAGTATGAGTAACGCCGCTGCCGTCCCAGGGACTGGTGGGGTTGACCAGCACCAGACCATTGTCGAAGCTGCGCCGGTACACCTGGCCATCGTACAGGTCGGCAATATCGGCGCCAGCGCTCTCAGTAGGCACACCAATAGGGATGTCGTACTCCGGCCACCACTCCGGCTCTAGGCCCAGGTCGATGTTGAGAAAAGTATGCTGGCCCTTGATCAGCAAATAGGTGCCCAGAGCAAAGAGCCGCTCCTGGTTGCCGCTAGCGTAGGTCTGGCCAATCACCACCCGGCCCTTCTGGATCATGCCCAGTGCCCGGTTGACCTGGAGCAACCAGTCACCTAGGGGATAAGAGCTAGCGTCAGCGGGAATGGCGAAGCCTTCAATCATCACCCCATCGGCCAGGCCGTAGTCCACACTGTCCCGGTTGTTGATCCAGGCGCCGGCATTGGGCACCAGATCATACTCGCCCACAGCCTGCCCTTGCAGCCAGGTAAGCCAGTTATTGATGCGGGCCGTCCAGGCACCCTCAAAGGCGGAATCCAGTGGTGGCAGAGCAGGGCTGAAGCGGTCGGCGCCCAGATAGTTGGGGACGCTCAGGCTATCGAGAAAGACCCCGTCACCATCGTTAGCCCGGAGCTGGCGCAGCACCTCGCCCTGCCAGTAGTTCCGCCAGCCAGCATCATTCAGCTCAGCCAGGTACCAGCCCCAATCACAGTGCAGCACCCGGCTCTGGCCGGCCCAGGGAAAGAACCAGCCAGCGCTCACTGTCGCCGGCCACTCCCGTACCCAGTTATCCCCCTCTACAATGGCTATCCAGTCGCCAGTGGGCTGACAGCCATTCTGAATCGTCCGGTAACCCAAGCCTGCTCCCAGGCGATAGTGCAAGAT
>JACQHA010000047.1 GCA_016199255.1 Deinococcus sp. | reverse complement strand
GCCTGGCCCAGGCCAGGGAGGGGGGCTGCGATTCATTAGTGGCCCTGGGCGGCGGCAGCGCCATAGACGTGGCCAAGGCCATTGGCCTCTTGCTCACTAACGGCGGCACTATTGCCGACTACCAGTGGCGAGAGCGGCCTATTTCCTCTCCCCTGCCCCCGCTGATTGCCATTCCCACCACCGCCGGTACCGGCAGCGAAGTGAGCCACGTCACCGTGATCCTGGATGTGCAGCGCCGCACCAAGAAAGGCATTGTCAGTCCCCGGCTCTTCCCGGTGCTGGCCATCCTGGACCCGGCGCTCACTGTCTCGCTCCCCCCCCGGCTCACAGCAGCTACTGCCTTTGATGCCCTGGGACACGCCATTGAAGCCTTCGCAGGCAAAGGCGCCCAGGCCTGGACTGACCTGCTGGCGCTGGGCGCCATGGCCTGCATCCGCCGCGCCTTGCCCCAGGCAGTGCAGCAGGGTCATGACCTCCAGGCACGGGGAGATCTGCTGTTGGCTAGCCTGTGGGCCGGCATTGCCATGGACCAGGCCGGATTGGGAATAGTACACGCCCTGGCCGGCCCGCTGTGCAGTCACTATCGCCTGCACCATGGCCTGGCTATTGCCATTCTGCTCCCCTTCGGACTGGAGTACAACCTGGAGGCCATAGGCAGCCACCTGCCTCAGCTAGCCGAGGCGCTGGGCTGCCCTCGCTCCGCAGTGGTGCCTGAGCTGCGCCGCTTCCTGGTAAGCACAGGCCTGCCCACTAGCCTCTCCCAGGCCGGCGTGCCGGAAATTGACCTGGAGCTATGCGCCCAGGAAGCTGCCAGCCTGCCCCTGGGGCGCAACAACCCCCGGCCGGTGACCGTAGCCGCCTGCCGCCAGCTCTTCCAGGCTGCCTTATGAAACTGACCCTGCAGCTCTTCAATATCCTGGCCAGCGCCGCCGGCAGCAAGCAGCAGGTGCTGGAGGTGGCTGATGGCTCCAGCACCCGGGTGGTCCTGCACCAGTTGGCCCGCCAGCACCCCCAGCTCACCCCCTACCTATTAGCCAACGGCCACATTTCTGAACACCTGCGCATCTTCCGCAACGGCCAGTTGGTGTTGGCCCTTGATAGGGCCCTGAGCGATGGCGACCAGCTGCTGCTCTTCCCGGCCATTTCCGGGGGCAGCGCTACCTGTTTGCCTTCTGCCAGGCACTTGCCCTAGAGTAAAACCGCCTGAGCTTGGGGAAGGAGATGTACCCATGCGTAATATATCTGCCCTGGCCAGTATACTGGCCCTGACGGCGTTGATCGCCGGGGCCAGTGCTCAGAACTTCACTGAGATCTTCACCAGCACCACCACCCTGGAGCTGCCAGCGGTAGTGGACGGCAACGAGGTACTGATCCCGGTGCGTCCCGTAGCCGAGGCCGCCGGCTACCTGATCGCCACCCAAGGCCAGCTCATTGCTGTCCGGGGGCCAGAGTTCACCATCTTGCACCTGCTTAAGAGCGGCACCGGCTTCAGTTTCACTGCCGGCGACGGCTCCGGCGACCGCCACTTCCGGCTGCCCCGGGCACCCATTAACCTGGATACCTCCCACCCATTTTTCTTGCGCTACACCGCTAGGCCAGCCACGTTGCAGTCGCTGCGTACCGCCCCATCGCTGGTGCTAGACATTACCGCCGATGAGGCCTTCCGGCTCATTGACAGCCGGCTCTACATGCCGCCCCAGGCGCTGGCGGCCCTTATTGGCGGCACCGTGTTCGTGCCTCGCTGCCGGGAGCTGCCCTTCCTGTTCTGGAGCAGTGACCCAGACCTGGCCAGCGGCTTTGCCATGGCGGTGCCCAGCAACACCTTCTTCACCTATAGTGACCCAGCTGGCCTGTCCAGCGTCCTGAGCCAAAGCGTGGCAGTATGCACGCCGCTCTAGGCGCTAGCGCGCCGTATAGCCTCCGTCTACGGCGAACGCCGCGCCGGTGACCCACTGGGCCTCATCAGAGGCCAGATAGACAATGAACGGCGCAATATCTTCAGGGTGTCCCAGCCGGCCAATGGGGTGCTCGGGCAGGCGCTCCGCCAGGAGTGCCTGGTACTGCTCAGCACTCAGGCCTTCCACCACCGCCTCGGTCTCCACCAGCCCCGGACAGATACAGTTCACCCTGACCCCCTCCCGGGCATGGTCCAGCGCCATAGCCTTGGTGAGCTGGGTCACCGCCCCCTTGCTGGCCACATAGGCGGCGGCGCCAGGCCGGCCCACCAGCCCGGTCACCGACGAGATGTTGATAATCGAGCCTCCCGGCCGGCCCTCTTTGGCTACCAAATAAGGCAATGCATAGCGGCTCATCTGGTAAATCCCCTTCACATTGGTGGCAAAAATCCGGTCCCACTCTTCCTCGCTGGTGTCGGTGATCTTCCCCCCTCTCCAGATGCCAGCATTGTTCACCAGCACATC
>JACQHA010000064.1 GCA_016199255.1 Deinococcus sp. | reverse complement strand
TGCCAGAGGCGGTGGTGGAAGGACTGGAGCTGGTGCGCAATGGGGGAATGTTCATTGAAGTGGGGAACTTCACCAACACCGGTGACGTGCCCATCAACCCCCACCGGCACCTGTGCACGAATAATGTCCACTTGCTGGGGATTGGCGGCGAGGATGCGCGCGCCTACGGCCCCGCCTTGCGGCAACTGAGCCGCGACGCGGGCCGGTTTCCCCTGGACAAATTCGTCAGCCATCGCTTTGCTTTAGAAGAAGCCGAGAAGGCCATGCAGGTGGCCATGTCGCCAGACAGCCTGAAAGTGGCCTTCGAGCCCGCCCGGGCCAAGGCATAGGAAGGAGTCAGTCTATGGGCGCCACCAAACGCAGCACAGACACCATGGCAGCAGCAGTCTTTGAAGGCAACGGGCAGGTGGCGGTGAAACAGCGCCCCCGTCCCACCGTCAGCTCATCCTCTGACGTGCTGATCAAAGTGCGCGCCTGTGGCATTTGCGGCACCGATATTCACATTGCCTCTGTACCCCAGGCGCATCCCGGAAATCCCGGGGTGATTCTGGGCCATGAGTACACCGGCGAAGTGGTGGCAGTGGGCGACGCGGTGCGCCACGTGGCAGTAGGAGACCAGGTGGTGGTGGAGCCGGACCAGTACTGCGGCGAGTGCTTCTACTGCCGGCGCGGCCGGTCCAATTTGTGCGAGAACGCCACTGCCATCGGGGTCTTTCTGGACGGTGGGCTGGCTACCTATAATCTCACCAGCGCCCGGTTCGTGCACCGCGTCTCCCCCGAAGTTCCCACTGAGGTCGCGGCTTTGGTGGAGCCCTTGGCCTGCGTGCTCAACGGGGTGCAGAAGCTGACCATCACCGCCGGCGACAGCGCCCTGATTGTTGGCGCCGGCCCTATTGGCTTACTGTTCACCCGGGTGCTGGCCACTATGGGCCTGGGCACCACTATTGTGGCGGATGTGCGCGAACGGCGGCTGGCCACGGCGCAGAAAGTCGGCGCCACCGTCGTGGCCAACCCTACCAAGGAGCCACTGGCCGAAGTAGTCCGGGAGCACACCAAGCACGGAGCGGGCATTGTGGTGGACTGCGTCGGCACCCAGTTTGCCACGGCGCTTGAAGCCGTGCGGCGCGGGGGAGAGGTGCTGCTATTTGGCATGAACAAGCATGGCCATGCCGAGGTCTCGCAATACGACATCACCGAGCGGGAAATCGCCATTTACGGCAACTTCACCGCCAGAAACACCTTCCCCTTGGCCATCCAGATGGTAGAGAGCGCGCCACAGCGCTTCGCCCCCCTGGTGAGCCACCGCCTGCCCTTAAGCGAAATGCTGGAGGCCATGCGCCTGGTGCGCGAGGGAGCGGGGGACAAGGTGCTGGTTATGCCGTAGGGCATGGGCCGCCATGGACTCGAACCATGGACCTCGTCCTTATCAGGGACGCGCTCTGACCACCTGAGCTAGCGGCCCAGCAAGAGGATGCTAACACGCCCCCCGGGCACTGTCAAGGAAAAGCGCTGGGGACGGCTCTGGGCCCTTTATCTGGGCGGGGTGATATCCACCCTGGCCTCGTTGCCCGCGGCGTCTTGGGCAACCACCGTCGCCCGCCCCAGGGGTACCGCGTCAGCGAACTCTGCCTGGGGGCAGGGCAGGCAGGCGATGTTCAGGTTGCGGTCGCTGCCATCAGGAGCCAGCACCCGCACCGACACGACGTTGCTGCTATCGCTTACTGCGCCGCTGAACTCCATCACCTGTATCGTCCTGGTGCCAGCTTGCACCGTTTTCGCCCGGGGCGGCCGCAACTCCAGGGTGGGCGGGGTGGTATCAATGCGCACCAGGAATTGGCGTACCGCCGAGCGCCCGTTGGCCCCGGTGACCCGCACCCGGATTTCATTGGGCCCCTCCCGGAAGCTGAGGCGAGCCGGGAACCACTGGGGCGGCACGGCAAAGGCGGTGAGCCTGGTGCGTTCTTCGGGGGGCAGCGACCACCCCTCAGGCACCGACGTCAGATCGTCAGGCAGCGGGGGCACCACCGGGATCCAGGCTGACTCACCGCTCTCGCTCACCACCTTCACTTCCACCAGCGCCACCGGCTGATTGTCCAGAACGAACCCCCGCACGGCGGCGACAGCGCGCAGCGGCAGATTAGCGCTTGTCTCGGGAGCAGTGAGGGCGATCAATGGCTCCAGCGTGTCCCGCTGCCGGCTACAGCCAGCCAGCAGCGCGGCGCCAGCGCTCAGCACAAGTACCCACTGGGCCCAGCGTCCCCAGGTCATGGGTACAGTTTATCTTGTTCCCCTGACGCCAGGCTGGCGCCTTAGAGAGAACCTCCTCGCAGGTGGCCTGACCCCAGTAGGGGCACCCCCCTGTGGGTGCCCGGGTTGGGGCCGCCCCTACCCTCAGGGCGGCCACGGGGGGCCGCCCCTACCCCT
>JACQHA010000049.1 GCA_016199255.1 Deinococcus sp. | reverse complement strand
GGCCGGCATCATCTTGGGCCGAGCCGAGGTCGTAGAGCGGCTCTACGCCCATCCCCTCATGCGGGCTCTGCGCCCCGACAAGCTCACTTTGGCGGCGCTGGCAGCCACCTTGCAGCTCTATGCCACCGGCCAGCGGGAGCAGCTGCCCATCTGGCAGATGCTGCGCCCCTGTGCCGAGGACCTCGCCCAGCGGGCCAGAGCGGTGCAGCAGCAGGTGGGCGCTAGCCCGCTGGCCATTGCCCTCAGTCCCGGGCAGTCAGCCACTGGTGGCGGGTCACTGCCGGGGGAAACCCTGCCCACCACCTTGCTGGTGGTGACCCACCCCCAGCGCTCGGCGGAAGACCTGGCCAGCGCCCTGCGGAGCCAGCAGCCGCCAGTGGTGGGGCGCATTGAGCGGGACCAGCTGCTTCTGGACCTGCGCACGGTGCTGCCTGATCAGGACGCCCTGGTGATCAAGGCACTCCAGGCGCTTGGATAACCCCTCAGGCGCAGCAGCAACCGCCTTTGCTATAATGCCCTTTTGGCGGGGGGTGATATGCGCCCGTACGAGGAACTCAAAGTGTTCTCTGGCAGTGCCCATCCCGAGCTGGCTGAGAACATCGCCCGCTACGTCGGGTGCCCGCTGGGAGCTGAGCTGGTGGGCCGCTTCGCCGATGGCGAGGTGCGGGTCCAAGTGGAAGAGTCGGTGCGGGGCGCTGATGTCTTCTTGATCCAGCCTACCTGCCAGCCAGTGAATGAGAACCTTATGGAGCTCTTGATTATGGCTGACGCCTTTAAGCGCGCCAGCGCCGGCCGCATTACTGCCGTCATCCCCTATTTTGGCTATGCCCGCCAGGACAAGAAGTCCACTGGGCGAGAGCCGATTACTGCCAAGCTGGTGGCCAATTTAATGACCACCGCCGGGGTGAACCGGGTGATTGCCGTGGACCTGCACGCCGACCAGCTCCAGGGGTTTTTTGACATCCCCGTGGACCACCTCACCGCCCGCTGGATTTTCAGCGACTACTTCCAGCGCACCAACGACCTGGCCGGCGCGGTGCTGGTTTCTCCCGACACCGGCGGCGCCAAATACGTGGAGAGGATGGCCCGCCAGCTGCAGCTGCCGTTCGCGATTATCAACAAGCGGCGGCCCAATGTCACCGACCCTGAGGTGACCCACGTCATTGGCGAGGTAGAGGGCCTACGCTGCATTATTGTGGACGACATGATCACCACTGGCCGCTCGGTGGCCAGCGCCGTCGACGCCCTGCTCAAACTGGGAGCCAGGCCCCAGATCACTGTGGCTGCTACCCACCCGGTGCTGGTAGGGGCGTCGCTGGAGGTGCTGGCCCGGCCAGAGATCACTGAGATTGTCATTGGCGACACCATCCCATTGCCCAAGGACTTCCCCCTGAAACCCAAGACCAAGGTACTCTCAATAGCACCGCTGGTGGCCAAGGCCATTATCAACACCCACACCCACCAGTCAGTGAGCACCCTGTTCCGCTACTAAGGGGCCAGGCCCCAGGAGGTAAGAGTGAACCTGTCAGCCAACCCTAGAAGTGCCGCGGCGCGGACCCTGCGCCGCCAGGGCAAGATTCCAGCGGTGGTGTATGGCGGCAAGATGGAGCCATTGCACCTGGAACTGGACCAGCGGGAGTTTGATGCCCTCTATCCCCAGGTGGGCCATAACCGGCTGGTGGACCTGACCCTCAATGGTGAGAAGACCCTGCGGGTGCTGGTCAAGTCGGTCCAGGTCGATCCCTTGAGCCGGCAGCCCATTCATGCCGACCTTTTGGTGGTGACCCCCGGCACCAAGGTCAAGGTGCGAGTGCCGGTGCGCCTGGAAGGCTCCCCTATTGGAGTGCGGCGCGACCAGGGGGTGCTGCAGCACCGCCAGCGAGACCTGGAAGTGGAGTGCGCCCCGGAGCAGATCCCCGAGTCCATTAGCCTAGACGTGAGCAACCTGGAGATCAACGGCGTCTTGCATATCCGGGACCTGAATATTCCCCAGGGAGTCAAAGTGCTGGCCCAGCCCCACTGGCTGGTGGTGGTGGTGCTGCCGC
>JACQHA010000045.1 GCA_016199255.1 Deinococcus sp. | reverse complement strand
TTGCTCTGCAAAGACAGCAGGTCGCCCAGGGCCTGAGCTCGCTTCAGCTGGCCGAAGCTATAGAACTCGCCCGGGATCGCCAGGTCGGTGGCGTCATTATTGGTAATCTGCAGGAACAGGCCGTTGGCGCCGCCGCCTTTGTGCAATTGGCCGGTGGAGTGCAGGAAGCGCGGGCCATAGCCCACAGTAGTGGCCACCTGCAGCGCATCGCGCAGTCTGGTGCGGATAGCTAGTAAGCTGCGCTCATGGGGCGCCGAGCGCTCGATGTACGCCATGAGCGCTAGATAATCTCCAGGACGGGCCTGGGCCAGGAAAACCCCCAGGGCGCTGGTGAGCGTGCGGGCGCCGGCGGCTTCTATTTTGGCGCGCAGCGCTGTGTCGCCATAGAGGCTGATGCCCTGCTCGCTTACCATTGGCTCCCCTTCAGGCAGCTGGCCACGCTCTTTGAGTTCTTGGAGCAGGCGCCGGGTGTTGTCCTTGCTTTCGGTGACGTTAGGCTCGTCAAAAGGGTCTACAGCCAGGCTGGCGCCAGCCACGGCGGTGGCGAACTCCCAGCGGAAGAACTCGGCACCTAAATCCAGTTGGTCGGAAAGCGTCAGGCGCACCACCGGATGCCCGGCACCGGCCAGGGCGTTGAGCCGGGCGTTAGTATCACCGTCGGCCTCAGCCGCCAGGCCCAGGTAGACAAACACCCGGTCGGCGCCATAGGCCGCTGGGTCCCCCAGAGGCTCGCCTTCGACAGGCACAATCCCCTTGCCTTCCTTGCCAGTGCTCTCTGCGATGAGCTGCTCCAGCCAGTAGTCCAAGCTGGCCAGGCTGCGGGAAGTGATGAAGGTCACCTTGTTCCGCCCAGCTAGAGCGCCCTGGCCCAAGATAGTGCCCAGCCACACTCCGGGGTTCTGGGCTGGGGAGAGGCAGGAAGCGCAGCTCTGGGCCATGCGCTCGCCGTGCTCCAGGAGGCCTCTCAGGTCAATCCCTAATAGCGCCGCCGGCACTAGACCGAAATACGACAGGGCAGAGTAGCGCCCGCCAATGTCTGCCGGGTTTAAGAAAATGTGCCTGAAGTGCTGGGCGCGCGCCAGGCTCTCTAAGGGCGTGCCTGGGTCGGTGATGGCTGCGAAGTTCTGGCCAGCATGGTCGCCCTGGAGCGCCCGCACTTTCTCCACGAAGTACTGGTAGAAAGCGCTCACCTCAGTGGTGGTGCCGGACTTGCTGGCTACCAGGAACAACGTCTTGGCCAGATCGCCACTTCGCTCTACCTGGCGCACTGATACTGGGTCAGTGGTGTCTAGCACCAGCAGGTCGGGGTAGCCCCTGGCCGTGCCAAAGGTGCGCTGCAGGACTTCTGGCGCCAGGCTGCTACCGCCCATGCCCAGCAGCACCACTCGCGTAAAACCGTCGCGCCGCACACCATCGGCGAAGGCCATAAGCTCGGCCACGTGCTCCAGCATGGCGCTACCCACTGTGAGCCAACCCAGCCGGTTCTTGATCACCTTGGCGTGGGCCTCGTCTTTCTTCCACAGGGTGGGGTCTTTCTCCCACACCCGGCGGGCCACCTCGCTGGCGGCGGCCAGGGCTTTATTCACTGGCTCCTGATATGCCCCCAGCTGGGCGCTCTGCCGCTCTAGGACCCCGGAGCGCAGCGTGGCGCGCCGGGCGGCGATGCACTGCAGGAGCTGATCGAACGAGTCAGCGAAGGCCTTGACCCCATCTACTACCAGCTTGTTGGTGACCTCGTCCAGGCTGATGCCCACTTCAGCCAGCGCCTGCAGGTGAGCCCGGGCGCCGGCCACGTCCTCTTCCAGGCTGGGCCGCACCCGGCCGTGGTCCCGGAAGGCAGTGATGGTGGCGGGAGGCATGGTGTCTACCGTGTCCCGGCCAATCAGTTCTTCCGCGTAGCGCACGTCCCGGTAGGCTGGGTTCTTGGTGCTGGTGCTGGCCCACAGCGGGCGCTGTACTCTGGCGCCCCTGGCCGCCAGCGCCTGGAACCGGGCGCTGGTGAAGAGCGGCTTGAAGACGTCAGCATAAGCCAGCCTGGCGTTGGCAATGGCCGCCTTGCCCGTGAGGCTCTTCAGGCGCTCACTTTTCGCCGCATCCTTGGTCTGTTGCATCAATGCCTGCAGGCGCTTGTCTACCTCGGTATCTACCCGGCTCACAAAGAAGCTGGCTACTGACGCCAGGTGGTGTAGGGGCTGGCTAGCGTGCGCCCGCCGCTCCAGGCCGGCAATGTAGGCCTCAGCCACTGCCCGGTGGCTGGCCAGGGAGAACAGTAAAGTGACGTTGACGTTGATTCCTTCTGAGATCAATTGTTCAATGGCCGGCACGCCCTCTTTGGTGCCTGGTACCTTGATCAGGATGTTGGGCCTACTGATCAGCTTCCAGAGCCGCCGCGCCTCGCTGATGGTGCCGGCAGTGTCGTGGGCCAGCTTGGGGGAAACTTCAATGGACACGTAGCCGTCGGCGCCTTTGAGCCGCTCATAGGCAGGCCGGAACAGGTCCGCCGCCGCCTGGATGTCGGCAATTACTAGCGCTTCGTAGATCTCCTGGGTGTCGTGTCCTTCCCGGACTAGCTGCTTCAGAGCGTCGTCGTAGTCGTTGCTGCCGGAGATGGCCTTCTCAAAGATCGTCGGGTTAGAGGTCACGCCCAGGAGACCGTCCTCGTCAATCAATTTCTTGAGTTCGCCAGAGCGCAGGATCTCCCGGCGAATGTAGTCCAGCCACACACTCTGCCCCTGGGACTGCAATTGCACCAGTGGGTTCATCATGGTAAACCTCCCTTCACTCCATCACTTCTTCGCCAGGTAGCGCTGCTCGATGGCGAGCACCTTTTTCAGCCGGCGCTGGTGCCGCTCCTCGCCGCTGAACTTGGCCTGGACAAAGGCGCGGACCAGTTCCAGCGCCAGCTCCGGGCCAATAATGCGCGCCCCCAGGCAGAGCACATTCATATCGTCGTGCTCCACTCCCTGATGCGCCGAGTAGGTGTCGTGGCAGACGCCGGCGCGAATTCCCGGCAGCTTATTGGCGGCTACGCAAGCGCCCACGCCACTGCCGCACAGCAAAATGCCGCGCTCCGCCCGGCCGGAAAGAATGGCCTCGCCCACCGCCAGGGCGTAGTCGGGATAGTCCACCGCTTCGGCGCTGTGGGTGCCCAGGTCTAGCACCTGGTGCCCGGCGGACTGGAGTAATTCCACCAGGCGGCCTTTGAGGGGGAAGCCGCCGTGGTCAGCGCCGATGGCGATACGCATTCTCTGTCTCCCGGCTACTGCTTAAGCAGCGCCCTGGCCCGCTCCAGCACGTTAGCCACTGTGAACCCCAGCTGCTCCCAGACCACTTTCCCGGGCGCTGAGGCGCCAAAGCGGTGCAGCCCAATAACGTCGCCGCTGGAGCCCACGTACTTGTGCCAGCCCACAGGCGAGGCTGCTTCAATGGCCAGGCGCTTCCCCACCGCTGGGGGGAGCACGCTGTCCCGGTAGCTCTTGGGCTGGGTGTCAAACAGTTCCCAGCTAGGCATGCTCACTACCCGGGCGGCAATGCCCTGCTGGCTGAGTTGCTCATAGGCCTTTACTGC
>JACQHA010000057.1 GCA_016199255.1 Deinococcus sp. | reverse complement strand
GTCCACCAGGTCCGCTGGATAGCGCTGCTTGGCACGCGGGTCGGTCAACGCCGTGAAGCGGGCTTGCTCCAGATGCCCACCAGTGGCCAGGTCAATGGCTGCCGGCTCGGCGCTGGTTGCCCAGAGGATGAATTCCCAGGCGGCCTCGGTGTGGCGCGAACCGGCAGGAATATTCCAGGCTGGAGCATAGAGGCCAGCATGGCGGTCGCCGCCAGCGCCGGCCGGCACCAGCGCCACCCGGCAGAGGTTGGCCACCGGCGATTTCAGGTCATACCACTTGGCGATCTCTGAGGCGGCCTCGATGAACATGGCGGCGCCGCCCTGGAAGAAGCGCTCTGAACCGTTGTACCAGTCGATCTCGGCAGAATCAGGCGGGCCAGCCTGCTGCAAGAGATCAGCATAGTAGCCCAGCGCTGCTACCATCGCCGGGCTGTTGAAGGTGGGATGTCCCCCATCGTCGTACCACCGGGCGCCAAATGCCGGGGCAATGGTGGAGCCCAAGATCCACACGTTGGCGCCGGCGCCCGGCTTTCCCCGGGAGATCAGGCCATAGATATCGCCGTAGCCATCAGCTACCAGGATGCGACGTAGGGCTATGGCGGTGTCGCGCAGTTCTGCTAGAGTCCGCGGCACCTCCATGCCATAGCGCTCGAACCAGTCCGCCCGGTACACCAAGATGTTGGACATGTTGGAATATGGGATGCCATACAGACTGCCATCCACAGTGGCACAGGCAATGGCCGCAGGGTTAAAGGGCGAGAGGTCGAATTTGTCCCGGCGCACCAAATCGTTCAGGGGGACCACTGCGCCCCGGCGGGCATAGATGGGCAGGATCATTTCGTCAGTGGCAATCACATCGTACCGGCCGGCGTGGTCGGTGTAGGCACCAATAATCGCGTCCCACAGGTCGTTGAGCCAGCGGAACTCGAACTCCACCTGAATGCCTGTAGCCTTGGTGAACGGCTTGGCCGTTTCCACCCAGTGGCGGAAGTTGGAGATGTCCTCGTTCAGCACGCGAATCTTGGGGCGGGCCGCCACAGGCTTACCTCTTTTTTCGCCGGGGCGCCTTCTTTTTCACAGGCTGGGCGTAGTCCCACGCCGGGAGGATGACAAACCAGCCCGGGCGCTTGGGGTCGCGGTCATACTGGTAGCCTCCCAGCTTGCGGTACAGTTCAGCATAGCGAGCCACCCGGTCCTCATCTAGCTCCACCCCCAGCCCTGGCCCTTTGGGCACCGGAAGGCAGCCGTTCTGGTAGCGCATCAAGCCGCCTTTGATCACATCATCGGTCAGGTGGTGGTAGTGGGCGTCGGCAGCAAAGGGCAAATTCGGCAGCACGGCAGCCAGATGCAGCATGGTGGAAAGAGCGATCCCCAGCTCGCCACTGCTGTGGATGCATACCCCCCACTGGAAAACATCACAGACCTGAGCAGCTTTATAGGCCTGGCGCACGCCGCCCCAGAACTGGGTGTCTACCAAAATCACATCCACCGCCCGGAGCTGGATGCACTGGGCAAGGTGCTCGAAGTTGACTACTACTGTGTTGGTAGCTGTAGGAATATTAATCTTCTCCCGCACCCGGGCCATGCCGCTCATGCCCCAGGTGGGGTCTTCCAGATAGTCGTTGTGCAGGTGCTCAATCTGGCGGGCGACGCGGACGGACTCCTCCACTGACCACACCGCATTGGGGTCCAGGCGGAGCGCCACCTCTGGCCCAAAGGCCTCGGCCAGGGCGTGCATCACCCGCACGTCGTGCTCGGCAGGGAACACTCCGCCTTTCAATTTGTGAGTCTTGAAGCCATGAGCCTTGGTCAGCGCCAGGGCGTGTTCCACCATCTCTTCAGGGATCTCCTCTCCCCCTGTCCCAGTGTCGGGGTCTGGATAGCGATAGAAGAGATAACTGGCAAAAGGAATCTCCTCGCGCAGCGCCCCGCCCAGAAGGTCGCACACCCGGCGGCCGGTGGCCTTGCCAATAATGTCCAGGCAGGCAAATTCCAAAGCAGCATGGATCATGGCCCGGGGGTTATAGAGGCTGGCAGTGGGGTTCATGATCTTCCAGCGCATGGCTTCTAGCTGGAAAGGATCGTGGCCCAGCAAATAGGCCTTCATCCCGGTGATAGCCGCCTCGGCGCTCTCTCCTCCGCCTCCCATCTCCCCCAGGCCGATAATGCCTTCATCGGTGAATACCCGCACCAGGGTGCGCACGAACCGCCCCCAGTGCGCCCCGTTGGAGTGGCGGATGGGAGCCTCAATCGGCACAGTGACCGTGGTGGCCTTGATGTCGGTGATCTTCACTGCTGGCCTCCTTCAGTCTCCCTTTGGCGTCCCGCCCAGGGGCAATAGCAAACCGCCATCTACTACATAAGCGGCACCAGTGACAAACGACGCCCGATCTGACGCCAAGAACAGCACCACCTGTGCTACTTCGTCAGGGGTGGCAATGCGCCCCAGGGGATGCATGGCGTTCACAGCAGCCAGCAGCTTTACTGGGTCTGGCGCCTGGGAAGCCGCCCAGTGCAGCATGGGCGTGTCCACTGTGCCGGGGCAAACGCAGTTCACCCTGATCGTGGGCGCCAGATCTACCGCCATGCTGCGGGTCAGGCCTAACAGCCCATGCTTGCTAGCCGTGTACGCCACCACGTTGCGCTGCGTGGCAAACGACTGCACCGAGCCCATATTCACCACTGCCCCGCCGCCAGCGGCGCGGATCAGCGGCACCACTTGCTGCGATACCAGAAAAGGCCCTTTCAGATTCACCGCCAGCACCTCGTCCCACACCTCTTCAGGCGTGCTCTCCACTGTGCCGTAGCGCTGGATGCCGGCGTTATTCACTAAAATGTGCACCGCACCAAAGGCTTTCTGCGCTATCTGGGCAATGCGCTGGGCATCGGCCGAGCGGGACACGTCAGCTACCAGTGCCTGGACCTCATATCCTTTGGCCTTCAGGTCAGCAGTAGCCTGGCGCAGCGCTGCCTCATCCTGGTCAACCAGCAGCACCTGGGCGCCGTTACCGGCCAGGCCCCGGGCGCAGGCCAGCCCGATGCCTTTGGCAGCGCCGGTGACCACTGCCACCTTGCCTTTGAACTCCATCTCCCCTCCCCTTCAGCCCTTAATCGCCCCAGCCAGGATGCCGCGCACGAAGTAGCGCTGCAGGAGCACATAGACCAGCACGGTAGGCAGCGAGGCGATCAGGGTTCCCGCCGCCAGCGTGGCCCAGTCCAAGGTGTAGTAGCCCGCCAGGAACGCCAGGCCCGTCGCCACCGGCCGCGCCTTGGGCGACGAGGTGAGCACCAGCCCAAACAGGAAGTCGTTCCAGATCCACACAAACTGGAAGATGATCCCTACTGCTAGGGCCGGCTTGGCTAAAGGGAGGAAGATCTTGGTGTAAATCTGGAAAGTAGACAGCCCATCAACCACCGCCGAGTCAAACAAGTCCTGGGGAATCGTCACGAAGTAGTTACGCATGACAAACACCGCAAAGGGAATGGCAATGGCGATATACACCAGCATGAGGCCCTCGCGGGTGTTGTACCAGCCGCCGGCGTGGGCCATTTTTACCAGCGGCACTAAATACATCTGGAAGGGGAAGAAGGTCCCCAGCATGAACAGGTAAAAAAGCAGGTTGCCCGCCCGGAGGCGGAGCCGCGCCACCACAAACGCCGCCATTGAGGCAAAAAATACCGCTCCCACTCCAGAGACACTGGCGTAGATCACGCTGTTGATGAAGAACTCCCCCATCCGCCCCCGCTTCCAGGCAGCCTGGGCATTTTCCCAGATAGCAATGCGCTCCGGGGCACTCCAGAAGGGCTTGGCTATTACCTGGGAGTTGGATTTCAAGGCAGTGAGCACCAGGGCGTACACCGGAAGCATCCAGAGCAGCGCCAGAACAATCAGCACCAGATGCAGCACCACCCGCCGCGCCACAGCGGCCTGGCCCGCTACTGGCACTGCCATCAGTACTTCACCTCCCGCTTGAACCCCTGGCGGATGGCGAAGATGGTGCAGATCACCACCAGGACAAACAGGAAGTTGGCAATGGCCGCGCCGTAGCCGAAGCGGAACGTGAGGAAGGTCTCGCGGTACATGGTCACCGCTATGGTTTCTGACGAGAAGAACGGTCCGCCCCCGGTCATGACGTAGATCACGTCGAACACCTTCAGGGTGTTCAGCAGCACCATAGCTCCTACCAGGGTAGTGAAGGGAGTGAGCAGGGGAAAGAGAATGTGGCGGAAGAGCTTCCAACCCGAGAGGCCGTCCAGAGTAGCGGCCTCAATGATCTCGGTAGGAATGCTTCTCAGCCCAGCCAGGAAAATCACCATGGCGAAGCCGGTGAGCAGCCAGGCCAGGGCGGCCATCATGGCGAAGCTATTCACCCTCGGTATACCCAGCCAGGCGCGAGCCAGCCCTCCCAGGCCCAGGTGCCTCAGGATGGAGTTCACCACGCCGTAGTCGGGGTAGTACATCCATTTCCACATGACGCCAATGGCCACGAACGAGATGGTATAAGGCAAAAAGAAGATGGATTTAAAAAAGACCTCGCCCCGCACCCCGTCCACCATCAGGGCAATGGCCATGCCCAGCGCCACCGGCACCGTCACCATCCCCACCACCCAGAGGAAGGTGTTGAAGAGGGCGCGGCGCAGGTTGTGGTCAGTGAGCAGCCGCTCATAGTTCCTGAGGCCCACAAAGTTCGTGACCGGACCGAGACCTGACCAGTCGAAAAAACTCACATAGATGTTGAAGAGAATGGGATAGACCAGGAAGTAGCCGAAAAACGCCAGCGCCGGGAGCAGCAATAGGTAGGCCGCGGGGTCAAGCTGGTAATGGGCGAGGCGGCGCCAATTGGCGCCTAGCCTCGCCCCTACCGATAGGTTTGCTGCTGGCCCGCCTGCCTCAGGCGGACCTTGGTAAGCGGCCTTAGTACGGCGTGCGTCGCTCAGATGCCCCCCGCTTATGCCCCGAAGAAGGCGTCGGCGAGCCCCTGGATCTCCTGGGCAATGCTCGCCGCGTTGTTGGGCTCGGCGAAAATCCTCCCCATGACACTCGAGGCTGGAACAATCACCTGGGGCGGCGCCGCCTCCCAGATGCGATTGATCACAGTGATGCCCTGGGTGTTCACGGCGTTGAGCAGCCTGGCCTTGTTGTCCGCCAGCTGGGACACGTCGCTGCGAGCGTTAGTGAAGATCAGGCCAATGGCCAATGACCATGCCTCCTGCGCCTGCGGGCTCATCCAGGCATCGAGCGCCTGGAGCGCCGCGTCCACGTTCGGCCCAGTGGCACTGGCGGCCAGCGGCCCAGTCTCGGCTACCATCAGCTGGCCCAGGCTGGGGTTCAAATTGGGGAGGACGAACCAGTCATACGCCCCGAAGTCGGCGCCGCTGGCGGCGAAGCTGCCGCTGATCCAGTCCCCAATGAGCACCATGGCGTAGCGTTCCTCCACCAGTCCCCTCAGCATGTCGGGGATGGTGAGCACCAAGGTGGTGTTGGGGTCGCCAAAGAACCCGGTCTGGACCAGCTGGCCAATAGTATCCAGGGCCCGCACCACCAGGTCATTGGTGTACTTCTCTTCTCCTACCACCAGGCGGTAGTAGAAGTCCGGGTCCTGACGGAAGATCAGCTCCTCGAACCAGATGAAGCCCGGCCAGCCGTCGCCAATGGGCACCGCCATAGGCGTAACTCCCGCCGCCGAGAGGTTTCGGCCCAGCTCCAGGAGTCCCTCCCAGGTGGTAGGCGGCGTCAGCCCCAGCCGCT
>JACQHA010000056.1 GCA_016199255.1 Deinococcus sp. | reverse complement strand
CGGCTGCGACGTGACCTTCGATTGCGTGGGATCAGCCACTTCGCTGGACGACGCGCTCCGGTTCACCAGAGCCCGGGGCAGGGTGATGGTGGTGGGCATGCCGGCCATGCCCAGCGGGGTAGACTGGACCGCCCTCTGGCACAAGGAGCTCAAGGTGCAGGGGGCCTACACCTATGGGACAGAAACCTACCAGGGAGAGCGCCTCCGCACCTTCCAGCTGGCGATCCGGCTTCTGGAACAGAGCGGGAGGAGGCTCAGGCGGTTAGTGAGTGCCCGGTTTCCCTTAAGTGACTACCGCCGGGCGATTGCCGACGCCATGCATGCCGGGCGCTCCCAATCGGTGAAGACGGTGTTCGAGTTCGATCCAGCCCAGGCTCTATAAGAGAGGATATGAAGTATCTCACCTACTCTGGCAATAGCTTGCTCAACGTCAATTTGCCCGGCGGCGCGGAAGTGTATTATCCTCCTCCTCCGCTGCCGGGCATCTCTCCAGCCAACCTACCACCGGCGGTCATCAAGGCCTTCGAGAACCCGCTGGGAATGCCTCCTCTCCGGGAGCTGGTCAACAGCCGCTCCCGGGTCTTAATTGTGTTTGACGATAACTGCCAGCCCTTTCCTGCTACGAAGAGGCCAGACATCCGCCAGGTCATCATTGAAACCTTGCTCCCCCTGCTCTACTCCTATGGCGTCGCTCAGCAAAACATCCGCCTGCTCTGTGCCGTGGCGCTGCACCGCAAGATGAAAGAGCAGGAGCTGGCCTACATGGTGGGGGACAGGATCATGCGCCAGTTCTACCCCCGGCAGCTGGAAAACTTCGACGCCGAAGACGCGGCGAACATTGTCACCCTGGGAGAAACTGAGGCCGGGGAAATCGTCCAGGTGAGCAAAGCGGTGGTGGAGTGCGACCTGCTCATCTACGTCGACGCCATCCAGATCCCCCTCAATGGCGGGCACAAATCAGTAGCAGTAGGCCTGGGAACGTATAAATCCATCGCCCACCACCATTCTCCCCAGATGACGGCTCATAATCCGCATGTGATGCAGCCCCGGAATTCCAACATGCACGCTTCCATAGAGCGAATGAGCCGGGTGGTCCAGAAACACTGCCGGATCATGGTGCTGGAAGCACCCATGAACGGCGCCACCTATCCCACCTACTTGAGGTACTTGAGCCAACCAGACCGGAGCTGCAACCCGCTGGAAAGAGCTTTGAAGTTCCTCACCCCGCCCTTCCTGGGGCTGCTGAGCGAATCGTGGAGATCCCGGGCCTTTAAGAGCATTCGCAGCGTATACCAGCCCATAGAAATCAACGCCGGGGCCATTGATGAGGTACATCCCAGAACTCTCCAGGCAGTCAATTCCCAGCTGACGGTTAAAGTGCCCAGGCAGTTTGACACCTTGGTCTTTGGCCTGCCCGACCTCAGTCCCTATGCGGTGGGAGCGCGCATTAACCCGGTGCTGGTCGTCAGCGATGTGCTGGGGTATGTGTTTAACTGGTTCTACCAGCGGCCTCTGGTGAAGCCAGGGGGAGTGGTGATTATCCTCAACCCCGTATTTGAGGTCTTTCACCCCGAATATCATGTGGCCTATCAGAGGTTTTACGACGAAGTACTGCCTGAGACTGCTGACCCTTTCCAGATGCAAGCCAACTTTCAAGAGAAATTTGCCTCCGACCCCTATCTGATCGACTGTTACCGCCACCGCTTCGCCCACCACGGCTTCCATCCTTTTACGGTGTGGTACTGGGCTACCTATCCCTTGAAGTATTTATCCAAGGTCATTCTGGTCGGCCCCAAGAGCGACCGAATTGCCAAGCGGCTGGGAGTGGACTGGTCGCCCAATATGCCACACGCCCTGAGCTGGGCTCAGGAGCTCACCGGCGGGAACGAGGTGGTGGGCCTCAGCATCCCGCCCTTCATGTACGTGGAAGTGCAGTAACTAGGCCTCGGCACCATTTCATATTGTGCCAATCGCCAGGTAATGAAGGAAGCCCCCATGCCGGAAATGCTGATCATTGCCAATCCAGTCTCCAGTGGCGGCCGGGGCCAGGCGGTGGGCAGCGAGGTAGCGCGCCGGCTAGCGCAGCGGGGCGTCCAAGCCGACCTGGTTTTCACCACAGCACCAGGCGACGGGAGGCGCCTGGCTGCCCAGGCCCTGGCAGAGGGGTGCCGGCGGATCACCGTCTGCGGTGGCGACGGCACGGTACATGAAGTGGCAGGGGCGCTAGCAACCTCTCCGGCCGCGCTAGGCATCGCGCCCTGCGGCCGGGGAAACGACCTGGCCAGGGTGTTGGGGATTCCCCAAGATCTGGAGAGTGTGATTACTACGCTGGTGGAGGGAACCAAGCGAAGAATCGACCTGGGAAAAATCGGGGAGCGCTACTTCTGCACAGTAGCTTGCATGGGCTTCGATTCAGAGGCAGCGCATCTGGCGCACCAGGGGGTGGTGCCCTTCTCAGGGACCGCGGCCTACATCTGCGCAATGCTCATGACCCTATTCCGGTACCGCAGCCCGATGGTGCAACTAGAGGGAGACTTCGGGACACTAGCCGGCCCGATCCTTCTGGCGGCCGCCGGGAACACCACGACTTATGGCGGCGGCATGAAGATCACCCCGCAGGCGCTCTGGGACGACGGGCTACTGGACATCTGCATGGTGCGCGACATACCCAAGCCCACAGTGCTCTGGTATTTTCCTCGTATCTTCTCCGGGACCCACCTGGCGCTGCCCTTTGTGGAAACCCGCCGCACCCGGCAGCTGCATATCCAGACCTCCCGGCCCATGTGGATCTACGCCGACGGCGAGCCGGTGTGCCGCACGCCAGTGACTATCACCGTCGCCCAGCAAGCCCTGACCGTGTTGTGTCCACCCAGCCAGCCGCCACAGAAAGGGTGAGGAAGCCAAACTGTGCTGTTCGACATCCTGCTCAACATTATCCTGCCGGTCTTCGTGCTAGTAGGATTCGGATTCTTGCTGCGCAAAGCACTAGTGGTTGATGTGCAATCCCTCTCCCGCACGGTACTCTACCTGTTCGCGCCGGCATTGATCTTTTCCTCTCTCACCCGGTCGAAGCTGACCGGCACAGACTTCGCGCAGATTGTCGGCTTCGTCCTGCTATTCACCCTGCTCATGGGTGGCGTGGTCTGGGCAGCGAGCCGAGCCCTGGGACTGAGCCAGGCGCGGAAGAATGCCTTTTACCTGAGCACCCTGTTTCTCAATGCCGGGAACTATGGCCTGCCGCTGAGCCTGTTTGCTTACGGGCAACCTGGGCTGGAGCGGGCGGTGATCTTCTTCGCCACCACCTCGCTACTGACCAATACTGTGGCCCTCTACCTGGCCTCTCGGGGCCAGGCAGATGTACGCCGCTCAGCCCTGAACGTGCTACGCATGCCGATGGTATATGCGCTGGCTACAGCGATTCTCCTCCGGGCCACTGGAGTGTCCCTGCCTCAGTTCCTTAGCCAGCCCCTAGAGCTGGCCGGGAACGCCGCCGTACCAGTCCTCTTGGTGACCCTGGGCATGGAGCTGTCGCAGATCAAGCTGGATACTGGGCTGTGGATGGTTGGTGTAGCGGCTGCGCTGCGGCTGCTGGCAGCGCCGCTGGTTGCCCTGCTGGTCGCGAGCATCCTGGGATTAGCAGGCGTCACCCGGCAGGTGTGCATCACCCAGGCCAGCATGCCCACAGCGGTGATGACCATGGTGATGGCCATGGAATTTGGCACTGATCCTCGCTTTGTGACCAGCGTGGTGTTGGTGAGCACCCTGGCCAGTGCGCTCACTTTGACCCTGCTCATTGGAGCGCTGCGCTAAGCAAGGGCCGCACCACCCTGGCCAGAAGTCCCGGGCACATCCTCCATCCGCACAGCTCCTGGTCCGCTAACAGGCGGATGCACCGGCCCGCTGCCATGAGTATCCTGGCAGCGATGGAACTCCCCATCTGGGGCCGCCTAAGTCCTTCACCACCGAGCGCGAATGGGGCGGCCCCCAAGCTTTTGCCAGGGCACAGCAGTGAGCACTGCCTCCTTACAACCCAGGTACTGGCGGCACTACAGGCCGGGCCTCTTGACCGCTTCCGGCTCATGCAGGTGCTCTTTTTAACCTGGCACCGGTGCGGCCGTCCCCAGGCCAGTCCCTTTAACTCTCAGCCCCACCTCTACGTGGCCCTGGAGGATCTGGAAAGGCGCGGGCTAGTCAGGCAGGTCCCTGACCCACGTCGTCACCAGGTCCAGTATCATCTGACAGCAGAGGGGCGGCAAAGGGCAGTCACCAGCAGGGAGCTAGCAGAGAAGCAACGTGAGCAGATCGCCGAAATTGCCCGTTGGGTCGCCACCCAGAACTGGCCATCGCTCCTGGAGCGAGTCTATAAGGAGGCTCCCGACTATGCGATGTTTCTGGACGTGTGCGGGTGACGACTCTATCGCCGAACGCAGGGCTACGCTGGGGCCAGCGCCAGTCTCACAGCTTCCAGCAAACTCAGCACCTCGTCGTCGGACACCTGGGAGAAATCGCGGTAGAACTCGCCAATGGCAAAGAAGTCGGACGGCTCGGCCAGGCACACCATGGCGTCGGCAGCGGTGGCTAGCCAGCTTGCTGTCCGGGCGGCAATAATGGGCGCAGCCAGTACCAATCGTTCCGGCTCCAGCGCCCGAACCGCCCGTAAGCCGGCCAGCGCCGTATAGCCAGTGGCCACTCCATCATCGATCAAGAGCACTTCTTTGCCCTTGAATGACGGCAGCGGGCGGCCACCCCGGTACAACTGGACGCGCCGGCGCGCCTCGGTGAGCTGTAGATCAATCTCCTGGCGCAAATAGGCTTCAGGCACAGCCAGCGATTTGATTGCCTGGCGATCGAACTCGGCCGAGCCATCTTCTGCCACTGCCCCAATAGCCAGTTCCGGCTCCTGGGGCGCGCGCAGCTTGTGGGTGACGAGCACATCCAGGGGTAGTCCCAGAGCCATGCTTACCTCGTAGCCCACCACTACGCCGCCGCGGGGCAAACCCAGCACCACCGCCCTGTGCCCGCCATAATCTGCCAGACGCTCAGCCAGCTTGCGCCCGGCATCGTGCCGGTCCTCAAACATAAGCGTAAGCGGATTCTATCCACTCCATCGGGAAGAGCGCAACTGCTGGCACCAGGCTAGCTGGCCCAGCCACGGACCCGGACTCCCAAGGTTGGTATAGTGAAACTGGGCCATTGTGAGGTGATGGCAGATGCATGAAGCGATGTTATACCGGCCGTGGCCCAAGATGCCGGGTTTTTTGGAATGTACCTTGTGTGCCCACTACTGCAAGATCGCGCCGGGCAGGCTCGGGGTATGCGCGGTGCGAAGCAACCAGGACGGTAAGATGTACACCCTGGTGTACGGCAAGGCCATTGCCAACCATATTGACCCTATTGAAAAGAAGCCTCTCTTCCACTTTCTGCCTGGGACGAACATCCTGTCCATAGCCACTGCCGGCTGCAACTTCAAGTGCCATTTCTGCCAGAACTGGCAGATCTCCCAGCTAAGCAAAGAATGGCATGGGGAAATGCCCGGCGAGGACCTGCCGCCAGCCGAGATCGTCCGCCAGGCCAACCAGGCCGGCTGCCGGGCCATTGCCTACACTTACACTGAACCCACGATCTTCTTCGAATATGCCTATGACACCGCGCGCCTGGCTCAGGAGCAGGGCCTGCGCAATGTGTTTGTCACCAACGGCTACCAGTCGGTGGAGGCGCTGGAGGCAATGGTAGGCGTGATTGACGCCGCCAATGTAGACCTCAAGTCATTCTCCGACCAGACCTACAAGCGAATCTGTGGTGCCCGGCTCCAGCCGGTGCTCGATACTATCCGGCGCATGTGGGAGAAGGGGATCTGGGTAGAGGTGACTACCCTGGTGGTGCCTGGGCAGAACGACTCAGCGCAGGAGCTAGCCGCCATCGGCCAGTTCCTGGCCAGCGTGTCGCCTGATCTTCCCTGGCATATCTCACGCTTCCACCCGGACTATAAGATGGCCGATGTTCCACCTACTCCGGTCTGGACCCTGCACCGTGCGGCGGAAATCGGCCAGGCCGCTGGCCTGAAGTATGTCTACGTGGGCAACGTCTGGGGTGATGCCTACGAGCATACCTACTGCCCGAACTGCGGCCAGATAGGGATCTACCGCATCGGGTACCGGGTGCGGAACCGGCTGCAGGGAGGCAGCTGCCCCACCTGCCACACCCCTATCCCTGGCTGCTGGAACTAGTGACACTCTGCTGCGGTTAAAACCGCGCAGCTTCTCGCTGACGCGAGCTACGTGCCGGGTGTCCCCCGGAACTACTGCGACAACGTGGCCGCAGATACGTGATTCGAGTTGGGACATGAGTGGATTGAACCAGAGCGCCGTGTTTCCCTCTCCTCAAAATGTTGAGCGCCCCCACCACATCACGGGGCGCACTATACCCGCACTGCTGGCAGGTATACGTCCGCCGGCACCGCTGCCGACACCCGCAAACGGGACACGTTTGCGAGCTATAGGGTTCGGGCACGGTGGTCGCGCCCGAACATTTGTAGTCCAACTGGCCGATGAGCTGGCTGTTGCACGCGCTCGAAACCTGCTGGGCCTGCTTTCGACCCACTTTCCGCGCCGCGTCGTTGAATGGCTCGCCAACATACACTGCGGCGGCGGGAAATGCCTCGCGGACAATCGCCGTTGCCTTGTGCGTGATGTCGCGCACCCGATTGCGCGCCTTACACACCATGCGGTGCTTGCGGCGCTGCAACCGTTTCCACCGGCGCGAGCCTTTGACTCGATGGGACTGTTTGGCACTGAGGCTGGCCAGGCGTTTGTTGCACCACTGCACCGTCGCTTTGGCCTCGCGACCACTGATCAGGAGGGCTTGATCACCGTCAGTGGCGGCAATCAGCGTATTGACGCCCAGATCGACGCCAATGCTTGTCTGGGCCGGATGCGCTTCGTCTGGCACTTCACAAACCAGCAGAACGCGACCATAGGACACACGCGCTTCTATGAGCCGACCCGGCAAGATCAGGTTGGGAGGCAGGTGAACGCGCAGCGCTTTGCGTCCACCATTGGGCAAGATCACGTCACCACCCACTATGCGCGCGGCTTGATTGGTATAGATCACGTCGCGATAGCGATGCAGTTTCCAAGGATAACGCGCTGCAAGGTCGCCCTTCTGGCGAAGCTGGCGAGCCGAGCGGATGGCTTCGTCGAATTCACCGATGATCTGCTGAACACTTTGCGAGTGCAGCCGGGGATAGCGACACTTGGCCCAGCGTTCCCAGCGGCGGCGCGACGGCCATCGCCAGTTCAAACGACGGATACGTTGGTGGCGCACCACCATATCGTTCCACAGGCGTGCCGCTTCCTTGCGTGCATCGGTGAATGTTTGCCAATCGGTTCGTGCATGGGGAAGCCACTTGAATGCCACGGTTCGGTGCCCCATGTGTCTAATTTTCCTATATGTAGAATTGTACGTCAAGGTCGACTAAAGTCGAAACCGCTTTCATCCACTGCCGTTCAAACGGCGTGGCTTTCTCGCAGGCTAAAGCCCAAATCAGGTAATATGAAACAGGTTCCGCTCATCCTATCTGGATTGATCCTACTCACCTTAGGCCTCTCCCTGGCCCAGGGACCGGTTACCATCGTGCTCTGGGACCAATTCTTCCCCGCTGCCCAGTTGGTCCTAGTGGACGACCTCATTGCCCAGTTTGAGGCCCAGAACCCTGGCATCAACGTAGAGCGCACGGTGTTCGACACCGATAGCCTGCGCACCGCGCTGCGGCCGGCCCTCTCCGACGTGGGCGGCCCCGACGTGTTCTACTTTGACTCTGGCTGGGGTACTTCAACCCCAGCCCCAACGCCGTCAGCTACGATGACGCCAACGGGCTGTTCTTCAACGGCCTGACTCCCTTGAAGATTGACGGCAGCTGGCTGGTGGCGGATATTCTGGATAACGCCGTGGACCCTGAGGCCATTGGCTTTGGCATCCTGCCTTCCATGGCCCCAGGCGTGCCCATCCAGGCCGCCGCCGGGCTGGGCTCTGCCTGGTCGGTCTCTGCCAAGACCATCCATCCCGAGGAAGCACTCAAGCTGATTGACTGGCTGATCTCGCCGGCCAATGCCCCGCGCTGGGTGGTGGAGGGGAGCGTGGTGCCCACCACGCCGGTAGACGCCAGCACTCTCGACGTCCATCCACTCACCCGGCAGGTGCTGGCTGGGCTGCCGCTGGCCATTGCCTATAACCTGGACGTGGTGCTGCCGGCTAACGTGAACGAGGTGACCCTGAACGGCATCCAGGCCATGCTAGCTGGCCGCCTCACCCCCAGCGAGCTGGCCAATGAGATCCAGGCCGCCTGGACCGAGGCCAAGGCCGCTGGAACCATCCTCCGTCGCTAATGACGGCTTGAGGTAAGGTCATGTTTCCGGCGCGGGCTGTCCAGCACAGAGCTGCCACGCCCGCGCCGGCCCAGCGCTGGCTGGCGTGGAGCGGTTACGTCTACGTCCTGCCAGCGCTGATTCTCTACGCCATCTTCGTGCTGCGCCCGGTGCTGGGCACGGTGATCCTCAGCCTGCAGCGCTGGGATGGGGCCCAGGCGGAGCGCCCTTTTGTGGGACTGGCTAACTACCAGCGGCTGGTGAATGACCCGATTTTCTTGCTCTCCTTTCGCAATAATCTAGTCTGGATCATCACCTCGGTGCTCTTTCCCATGACCACTGGCTTACTCCTGGCGGTGGTGCTCTCTGGCGTGCG
>JACQHA010000052.1 GCA_016199255.1 Deinococcus sp. | reverse complement strand
CTGTTCCGCCGCCGGCTGCCAGTTGGCCAAGCTTCCACTTCCCATCTGTTCCTCCTTTCGCGCACCCAACCCTAATCGATCCTAGAAGGTTCCCCAGGAAGACGTCATCAGGCGAATCCCTAGGACCCTCGGGAAGATGACCCAGGAACCCGAGATCAAGTTCCCAGGTGGACACGTAGGGGATCTCTAGATTCCAGCAATTTGCTTCTTATTTCTGCCGCGGCGGCGGGGCAGGACCGAATAGGCGTCCCAGTGGCTTGCCAATCAGCACACTGCAAATCCCACCGCGCTGCGCCACATTGACGACCTGCTTCTGCGAGGCCCGGCCGATGACTGCCAGCCCGTACTTGGTAGGGGCAAAGCCCATCACGGTGTAAAACGGCTCGATGTGCACCGAACCGTCGTCGGCCACCACCGGGAACTCGTTGACCGAAATGGGCGCCAGCCGCTGCACCACCCACTGATCCTCACCACGCACGGCGTTTTGAATGGCCTCTTCCCACGCTGCCTGGCTCACCGATGGCCCGATCAGCACCCGATCCCCACCGTAGGAGCGATTGGGCTTGAGCACCAGCTCTTCCTGGTTCTTGCGGGTGTAGTCCAAGAGCTCGACTATTTCCCCATCGGGCAAGGTAGTGCGCCGGTCAGTGAGCAAGCGCGTCCACAGCACATGCCGGCGGAACACCTGCCGCTCCTCGGCATTGAAATATTTCTGGGTGAACTGTGGATCAGTCAGGATTTCCCAGCAGCTCTTGTGGTCGAAATCCCCTGCCAGGGACGAGATCATCCGGTTCTGCTTTAACAAGGTACGCATGGGCCGGATGTCCACTCCCTTAGCCTCCAGGGCAATCAGGTCGCGCACTTCGTAGTCGCGATAGGCAACATCTACCAAGCTGTCTTCGCACCACACCTCACCCTTTTTCATGTAGAGCTCGCTGGGATCAGCGTGCAGGGTGGTCAGCCCATAGCGCTGGCGGTAGTATTCCGCCAGCGACGCCTGCTCATCTGGCCCGTCGCCGGCATACTTCGGCTCAATGAAGCACACATTCCGCCCTGGCCAGTTAATCGACTCCAGGTGGTCCAGCACTTCTTGAATGAATAGCTCCCGCAGGTCTTGCCCGACCTCCAGTTGCAGCCCCGGCTCGTAGGATTGAATCACCGGCAAGACCACCTCAGCCAGCATCTGCTCACAGGTGGGCGTGAGGTGCAGCCCGCCTACTCCGCACAGATTGGGCTCAATGAAGCGCAATGAATCTTTCCACATGGGGCTGGTGAAGTCCACCATGGCATCGAGCCGGCCGAACACTGGATTATGCTCGCGCTGGCTAGGCCCCCAGCTGTCCCACAGCCACTTCTCTTCTGGCGGGGTGAGCGGCACCACTTCGCGCACCACAAAGTCCTGGATATACAAGTCAGGCAGGCGCTTCAGAGCGTTATTGATGGTGAGCGACACAAAGTGCAAGTAGGCCAGCTGATCGGGCATGATGCAGGTAGGGCGCAGGAACACATGGACAGCTTCCACCTGCCCAGCGCGTAGGTAGATCACCTTGCGGGTAAATGCCTCCTGCACCATGCGCTGCACCATTTCTACTACCAGCGCCGGCGGAAGAGCATAAAAGATCTTGCGCACCCGGCTCTCCAGGCTCAGGCCGCTCAGGCCAAGTTCTTCAGCTGGGGTGAGTACTGTAGCCACAACCTGCTCCGTCAATACCCTCTAGAGGGCGAGAAAGAAGCGCGGCGACATTGCAGAAACTGCGTTCCTCGGTTGCCAACTGGAGTGTAACCCAATGGCGAGAGGGTCGTCAAATAGACCATACCAGCCACCTCATGAGCAGCCGAACCAGAACCTGCCTGACGAGAAACAACAGCGCGAGTATACTAACGATCTGGGGGAGGTAGGCACCCAGCAGCCAGCACCAACTATGCCTATCAAGCTTCAGGAGCACACTAGTTTTCCCATTGCCGAAGTCCACCAGAGGCCGAGCCAAAGGGTAAAGCCTTTGCTTGTGAGCGAATCATCTAGGGTAGCTATGAGAAAGGGACAGCTATGCGCTGGGTAGCCGGTGTGGTAAGCCGCTTCCCCTGGGCCACCATGGTGGTAATCGGGCTGATTACTGCCTTCTTCGCGTCCCGGGCGCCAGGCATCAAGCTGGATAATGACCCGGAGAACATGATTCCACCCGGCCACCCGGCACGAGTAGCCAATGACCGGCTGGAGCAGGTGTTTGGCACCAGCGAAGCATTCGTGATTGGCCTGGTGAGCCCCAGCAGCGTTTTTACCCCGGAGGGGCTGGGAAAAGTAGCGCGGCTGTCTCAGGAAGTGGCCAATCTCACCCTGGTCACCGCTGCTGACGGGGCAGCGCTGGCTGAAGTGGTGGCCAATACTACTGGCAGCGCTCACGATCTCCTGGTACAGGCCCAGGAGGGAGGCCTCACCGGGCGCGACCGGCTGATTATTTCCCGGGCGCTAGGGCGGCTCCAGGACGCCCATGCCGATCCGCGCCTCATAGCTGTCCTGCAAGACCTGCAGCTCAAGCTGCGGCCGATTGATGACGTCACCAGTCTCAGCACTGAAGACAACATTGTCGGCACCGACTTTGGCATGGAGGTCATCCCGCTCATGGAGACCCCGCCAGTAGACCAAGCTGGAGCCGATGCGGTGCGGGATGCGGTATTTCGCAACGCCGATCTGTTCGTCGGCCGACTGGTATCTGCCGACGGCAGCGCCGCCCTCGTTATTGCGGAGCCTACGTTCAAATCCCAGGCCCGCAGCGATTTGGCGCTGGCAACATACCAGCGCATCCGGGCCCTGGCGGACAGCCTGGAGGGCCCAGAACAGGTGTACATCTCTGGCCTGCCAGCGCTGTCGGGCCTCTTCGTGCAGCTCATGAGCAGGGATATGCGCCAGCTCACCCCGCTGGTGCTGGTGGTGGTGCTTATTACCCTGGCGCTGTCGTTCCGCTGCTTCCGCGGGGTGATGCTGCCCCTATTGGTAGTGATCCTGAGTCTCATCTGGACCATCGGGCTGATGGCGTTACTGGGCCGGCCTATTACCCTGATTGGTACTATGATGCCCACCCTGCTGGTGGCCGTGGGTGCGGCCTACGCCATTCACGTGGTGGACGAATACTTGCACCTTTATGCCCAGACGCGCTCCCGGCCAGAGGCAGTCAAGGAGACCATGACCAGGGTGGGGCTGCCGGTGTTCATGGCGGGCCTCACTACCCTCATCGGGTTTCTCACCCTGGCTTTCTCCCCCATTCCCCCTATTAGGGAGTTTGGACTTTTCACCGCCTTCGGGGTGCTCACCGCCATGGCGGTGTCACTGACACTGGTGCCTGCCTGGCTGGTGCTGCTGCCTCCACCCCGGAACCGCCTCAGCCGTTCCGGGAAAAGCGACCTGCGCCAGCTATTGGAAAAGCTCGGGCAGCTGATTATCCGCTGGCGGTGGGGGGTGGTGGCGGTGGCGCTAGCGCTGCTGGCTGGAGCGCTTTACGGTACTGCCCAGCTGCGAGTGGATTCCAGTTTCATCAAGTACTTTCGTCCCCACACTGAACTGCGGGAGGCTGACCAGATCTTGAACCAGCGGCTGGCCGGCACCACCACCTTGAATATCATCCTCGATACTGGGCAGCCTGACGAACTGAAGTCGCCAGCGCTCCTATCCACCATCGCCGGGCTGGAGCAGCACCTGAGAGAGCTGCCCGAGGTAGGCGATTCACTCTCGCTGGCCACCCTTGTGCAAACCATGAACCGCACCATGCATGGCGATCAGCCCGAGTACGACCGGCTGCCTAACGAGGTGGAGACTATTACTGAAACGCGCACTGTAAGCCAGGACGGCCTACCGGTGACCCAGGAGCGGCAGGTGAGTGGCCGGGACCAGATTGCCCAGTACCTGCTGCTCTTTGAGAGTTCTGGGGGAGACCTGGCAAGGGTGACCGACCCTGCCTTTCAGCAGGCGAATGTGCTCTTCTTCCTGAAGTCGGGCAGCACCGCCACTATACAGCAGGTCATTAGCGCTACCCGGAGATACTTGAGCGCCAACCTGCCGGCGGGGGTGACAGTGAGCTTTGCCGGCGGCGCCAACTTGAGCCTGGCGCTCAACGATCTCATTGTGGGGGGGCAGCTTACCAGCATCATCACCTCGGCGCTGATGGTGTTTCTGTCCATTGTGATCGCCTACCGCTCGTTCAGCGCCGGGGTGTTTGGCATTATCCCCATCTCCCTCACGGTGCTTCTGACCTTTGCCGCCCTGTGGATCTCAGGCGCAGGGCTCAACATCGGCACGGCCATGATCGCCAACATGGCCGTGGGCATTGGGGTGGACTATGCCATTCACTTCATCTCGCGCTATCGCGCCGAGACGGCCCAGGGGCTGTCAGCAGCAGCAGCCACGCTGGCCACTATGCGCTCTACAGGGCAGGCCATCACTTTTAACGCCGTAGCAGTAGGCGCTGGGTTTGCTGTGATGCTCTTCTCCAGCTTCGTGCCCATCCTCACCACCGGCTGGCTGGTGGCGCTCACCATGGTGATCACCGCCCTGGGAGCGCTGACCATTGTGCCTGCCCTCTTGAACATTGTGCGGCCGCGGCTGGTGCCAGTTAGCCAGGCACCGAGGAGCCAAGCGGCGCAGGAACCCACCTTATGACCAGCAAGTTTACCTGCAGAAAGGAATACTCTATGCACAGCTTCATCTTCGCAGTCGCTCTCCCCATCAGCCTTATCTTAGGGCCAGCCACCGCGCAAGAGTCCTCCGGCCGCCAGATCGCCGAGATGGTAGATGCCGCCAACCGCGTTGATAGCCAGATCTCCACTCAGGCCATGACCCTGGTGCGCGGCGGCCAGACCATTGTGCGGCAGCTCCAGTTCTTCTCGGTCACCGACGCCCACAACGACAGCAACGTGCTGGTCCGCTTCCTCGCCCCAGAGGATGTGCGAGGCACCGGGCTCTTGCGCCTGGAGATCGGCGGCGTCGATCAGATTTTCCTGTTCCTGCCGGCCCTGGGCCGCACCAGGGAGATCCGGGGCAGCGACCGGTCAGGCAGCTTTGTCGGCTCCGACTTCTCCTTCTCCGACCTGGGTAGCCGCGACCTGGACGACTACGACTACGAGCTGCTGCGCTCCGATACGGTGGACGGCCAGGAAGTGTACGTGCTGGAGTCGGTGCCAGCCACTGACGAGGTGCTGGAGGAGACTGGCAACAGCCGCCGGGTGGCGCTTATCCGTAAAGACATCCTGCTCCCAGTGCGGGTGGAGTTCTACGACCAGAATGGCGAGCTGGAGAAGGTGCTGCTGCTCTTAAACATCCAGGAGGTGGCCAGCGGCATCTTCCAGCCCAACCGACTAGAGATGACCAACGTCCAGGAGACCACCAGTACCATCCTGGAGTTCAGCAACCGGCAGGTGAACATGCTCCTGCCAGAGGATACCTTTACCGTCGAGAACCTGGAGCAGTTCTAGGCCAGGTCTGGTGTCTCGCCGTAGGAGCCATCCACCCTGATGACGGTTGCGGTATAATCCACCGTCATGGTCCCGGGGCAAATGGCCGTTGGCACGCCCCCAGGGCAAGTGAAAGCGGGCCAGGCGACTGCTGCCCCAGGTGGGAGAGAGTGAACATGTCTTCCCCCACAGCAGCCCAGGAGAAAGTGCGTCCCCAACCGCTAGGCGCAGCGGTGTCCCAACCCAGCACTCCAGGCATGGGAGCCCTGGCTATCTCCCCAGGGCGGAGGCTGGCGGTCACCATTGGAGTCATGCTGGGGCTCTTTTTGGGAGCTATCGAGGCCACCGTGGTGGGAACCGCAATGCCGACCATTATTGCCACGCTCGGCGGCTTGGCAGCGTATAGCTGGGTGTTTTCCGCCTACCTCCTCACCTCCACTGTCTCCATACCCCTCTGGGGCCGGCTCTCGGACCTTTACGGCCGGCGGCGCTTTTATCTGGCCGGGGTGGTAGTGTTCCTCATTGGCTCCGCGCTTTCGGGCCAGGCGCGCTCCATGGCCGAGCTGATTGCCTTCCGGGCGCTGCAAGGGCTGGGGGCAGGGGCGCTTTTGCCCCTGGGCCAGACTATCATTGCCGACCTCTATACCATGGCGCAGCGCGCCAGGATGCAGGCGCTCTTCAGCGGGGTATTCGGCATTGCCAGCATTGTGGGCCCCCTGGTGGGCGGCTTTCTCACCGATCACCTGTCCTGGCGCTGGATCTTTTATATCAACCTGCCCTTCGGTTTAGTGGCCATGCTGATTATCGGCAGGGCCTGGCAGGAGCAGCGGCGCCAGGCGCAGCG
>JACQHA010000461.1 GCA_016199255.1 Deinococcus sp. | reverse complement strand
GCTTCGACCCCAACATCCGCCTGAAGCTCTGGGACGCGGCCACTGCCCGGCGGCACATTCTGCCCTTACTGGCGCAGGTGGATATGGTCTTCCCGGGACTAGATGAGGCCAGGCTGCTACTGGGAGAAGGGGAACCGGAGGCGCTCTTGGACCGGCTCCTGAGCCTGGGGCCGCGGGTGGTGGCGCTGAAGCTGGGCGCTCAGGGAGCGCTGGCTGGCAATGGGACGACGCGCTGTGTTGCCACGCCGCCAGCGGTGACGGTGATTGACCCGGTGGGGGCTGGTGATGCTTTTGACGCGGCATTTCTTTTCGGCACCCTGCGGGGCCTGAGTCTTGGGGAACAGCTGCGGCTGGCAGTGGCGGCGGGTACGATCACCACCACGATCCCTGGTGACTATGAGGGGTTGGCCAGCTACCAGGAATTGGTGACCTTCGCCCAGGGCGTGCAGGTGAGGGAAGGCATATGAGCAAGAAAGACCAGCAGCTCCAGTATCTCTTGTCCCAGAAGGTGGTGGCAGTGGTGCGCCTGGAGAAGGCTGATTCATTGCTCCAGGCGGCCCAGGCGCTGTCCGCCGGTGGCGTGAAAGTCATTGAGTTCACCATGACTACTCCCGGGGCGCTGGACATTGTAGCGACTGCTGCCCGGGAGCTGGGGCCTGAGGTGCTATTAGGCGCCGGCACAGTGCTCGATCCCGAGACTGCCCGCTCGGCGATCCTGGCCGGCGCACAGTTTATTGTGGCGCCAACACTGAACCCAGAGGTGATCACTCTTTGCCACCGCTATAACGTGCTGGTCATCCCCGGGGCGCTCACCCCAACAGAGATCCTGGCAGCCTGGGAAGCAGGGGCTGACTTAGTCAAAGTGTTCCCGGCGGCGGCGGTGGGGCCGCGCTACCTGCGCGATGTGCTGGCGCCATTGCCTTATCTCCGGCTATTACCCACTGGCGGGGTGACCCTGGAAAACGTGGGGGACTTCCTCCGGGCTGGCGCGGCGGCAGTGGGAATTGGGGGCAACCTGGTAGATCCCCAGCTGGTCAGTGCCGGCAAGTTTGCGGTGCTTACCGAGCGCGCCAGGCAGTTTGTCCAGGCGGTGAACCAGGCCAGGTAGATTACCGCACTTTGCCGCGGCCGGCAATGGGCCAGAGGCACTCCACAGTGTCGCCGCGTACGCCGTACGCCTCATCGTGCAGGTTCATGGCAGTGCAGACGTGGTTGGGGATGATACGCACCCGGTCCCCTACAGAGAACTTGCGCTGAGAGCGGGAGACATCAATCTGGCCGTGCTCTTCGCTCAGCCCAGTGACTACCAGTTCGGGAGCTCCCTGTACCTGGCCGAACCCGCTCTGGCCGGTGGCCAGCCGGTCAGTAGAGAGCGACTTGGAGCCGGCATCGACTACCATCTGCTTCGGCACCGCGGTGCTCACCACAGTAGCCAGCACGCTCATGGCGCAGTCTTCCCGCTGAGCGGCCTGGGCCATAACCGTGTTGAGGTCATTGAAAACATACGTGCCAGGCCGGATTTCGTTAATGCCGAGAATTTGGTGACTCAAGAAGAAGTTGGGCGTGGAGCCGCCGCTGATGATCTGGCAGGAGAGGTGGGCCTTGTCCAGGAGCGCCAGAAGTATCGCTAATCGGCTGTTCTCTTCGCCGGTGAGTTTCTCCCTGGCGTGGGCATCGCCCATAATGTGGCCCTGGTAGGTCATGATCCCCGCCAGGCACAGCCCCGGTAGATCCTGCACTTGGTGGCAGAGGTCGCTCACCGCCGGGCCAATGGCCAGGCCACATCGGCCCAGGCCGGTGTCCACTTCTACTAGCACGCTAATAGTGCCGCCGCTTTCCTGGGCGGCTTTAGAGATGCCTCTGGCTGCTTCCTCTGAATCTAGGGCTACGGTGATGTGGGCCTGGGGGACCAGGGCAGCCAGGCGCCGGAGCTTGCTCTCTCCCACAATAGGGTAGGCGATCAGCATATCGGTAATGCCGGCAGCCCGCATCACCTCTGCCTCGCCCAGCTTGGCCACAGTGATGCCGCTGGCGCCATGAGCCAATTGCTGCTGGGCGATGGCCGGGATCTTGTGGGTCTTGGTATGGGGGCGCAGGCGCAGCTGATGCTGCTGGCAGTAGGCGGCAGCTCGCGCCAGGTTTCTTTCCATGACATCCAAGTCAATGATCACCGCGGGCGTGTCAAGATCAGCAATGTTCATGCTCTTCCTCGCTCCTGGGGGGTTACCCGGCCAAGAGAGTCGTCTCGCAACACATACAGAGATCCGTCGGGCTGGTAGGTGCTGCGGGAGATGGCATAGTACACCACATCCAGGTTGTAGAAGCGGGCATTCTTCTCGTACTTCATCCCCACCTTGATCATGACCCGCTGAGAGGCAATATGCTCTGCCTTGGCAATAGCCACAATGCGCTCTAGCCTGAGTTCTTCAAAACCAAAGCGCACACAGGCTTTGGCGGCTTCTGTAGCCAGCCCCTGGCCCCACAGGGCCTGGGCCAGCCCGTAGGCTAGCTCTACTTCGCCGGTGTTCTGGAGCGTCTGCAGCCCGCAGTGGCCGATAAGTTGCCCCAGGGGCTTATGCGCCACCGCCCACAGGCCGAAGCCGTAGTGTTCCCAGTGGGCCAAGATGTTGCCGAGGGCAGAGCGGGTCTTCTCCTTGGGAACCGAGGTGCCGGGCGGCAGGTACTTCATCACCGCCGGGTCGGAGAAAATCTGGCGGTGGTAGTCGTCCAGGTCGCCGAAGGTGAACATCCTCAGGCGCAGCCGGGCAGTTTCGATCTGGGGCATGCTCTTAATGTATACCCTTCTTTCCGTAGCCAGGAGTTTATCCTTAATAGTGTTGCTAAGCCGATTAGGAGGAACAACGTGGCTAGACGCACAGCAAAATCTGTTGAGAAAAGTCCTCTGACAAGCGACGTCCTACTGCGGGACGTGACAGTCGGTATCTCGATCAGTTGTTGGAAGGATTGCGCTTTATCCGTAGGGATGGGCTTGTCCTCTCATTGATGGTTATTGTGGCGATCACGAACATGCTCGATACGCCAACGGGCACCGTGCTCCTCCCGGTCTATGCCAATCGACAGCTTGAGAGTGCCACCGCACTGGGGGTGATGATGGGTGCTCATGGAGCGGGCGCCACGCTGGGCACGATTGTCTTTGGTGCCATCGGCCATCTCCTACCTCGGCGCGCCACATTCATTGGGGCTTTTATCTTCGTCGGGCTCCGGTACTGGATTCTGGCCCTGCTGCCCTCACTCGCGGTGACAACGGGGGTGCTGATGATCAGCGGCATGGCCGCCGGCCCGATCAATCCCATCCTGCTGACGATCTTCCAAGAACGCACTCCAGCCGCGCTACGTGGCCGGGTGTTCAGTATCCTCATGGCCATGGCAATGATCGCCAGCCCGTTGGGAATCCTACTCTCCGGCTATATTGTCGAGGCAATTGGCCTCGGTACCATTCTAAGAACGCCTCGACGACTAGCGTGAGCGCGGTGATCTCTTCCTGGTGGTACTTGCCCCATCCGACACACTCCTTTCTGAGGGTACGATTAAAGCTCTCGATAGAGGCCTGCTCATTCTTCTTGTAGGGTCGAGCGATGCGGTACCGTGCGCAATAGTTGCACACATGAGTTCGGAAATGGTCTTTGCATTCCGGGCCGCCATCGGTCTGCATGAGCTGGACGTAGTGGTCAAAGCGCCGGTCCATGCTCTGCGGCAAGAAGCGAGAGCCCTCGTGGGCGGTGCGGGCCGGGGCCAGCATCACGTCCGCTTCGCGACTGCAGAGATCGACCGCGGTCAAGGCGAAGCGGTCCCCTCAATCCAGCGTGTCCATCTGCACCACTTCTCGCGGCCCGTGGGCCTGGGGCACTGGCCCGCGTTTGTGGTGCTTCTTCCACTGGCTGCGGATCACCAACTGCTCCGCCAGGATCTCGTCCATCTTCGGGACGGACCGCGTGAGGCCCTGCTCGCGTTCCAGGAAGTACGCGATCTTCTGGCCACAGCACTCGTGCTCCCTCTCTCTCCTCTGCCACACCAGGCGCTTCACCACTCCAGAAACCCCTCCAGGCCATGCTGGGTGATACCCTGGATCCACAGGCCAATGGTCTCCCGGTGTTTCCCCAGTCGCCGGGCAATCTGCGTGTGGCTGAGACCCGGCTCGGGTCATTCCCAACCAGTGTGACCACGGTCAATCGGTTCATCCATACAGTCTCACCCACCTGTCGGATTTTTACGGGAACATTGCGGGGATCATGGTTGGGAGTGCCTCCGACGTCGGCGGGTGAAGGTGAGGCCACCGAGGAGCACACCCAGCGCGAGCCCTCCCCAGGCCGAGAGGGTGGGACCAGGAGGGGGGAG
>JACQHA010000460.1 GCA_016199255.1 Deinococcus sp. | reverse complement strand
GCTGGACGATGCGCTGCTCGTTGTAGGTGAGCTGGACGTGGTTCTTAAGGAAGAAGTCTGCTATCACCCAGTTGGCGGCGGTGGCCTCCACCACCTCGGCGAACTCCCTGCCCTCCCATAGCTCGGAGCACAAGTACTGCACCAGGTAGGGGTGGCCGCCAGTGACCAGGAAGATGTCCGCTGCCGGCAGCTGGGGGTCGGCTATGAGCTGGGTGGTCTCCTCAAGGGTCAGCATGGCCAGGTGCTCGGGAGGCAAGAAGGGGTCTAAGAAGGGGCTGGTTTTGGTCGGCAGCTCGTTCAGCTCGAATAGCTCCCGGGTGGCGGTGAGCACGGTGATGAGTTCCTCGCTATCGTGCACCACAGTGTATAAGCCGGCCAGCGCCTCGGGCGCCGCCTGCTGCAGGGTGATCAGCTCCTCGGCCTCGTCCAAGAGCAGCAGCAGCCGCTGGCTGCCTCGGGCTACCTGGAGCCATAGGTGATGCAAAAGGGTGATGGCATCGTGGTCCGGGGGCAGGTGGATCTGGAGCGCCGCCAGGCGGGGGGCGGCGCCGTCCAGCACCAGGCGCAGGTGCTTGGCTAGCAGCTCGGCATTGCGGCTGCCCTGCAGGTCCCAGTAAAGGGGCCAGTACCCCAGGCTGGGGTCATTGGCCGTCAGGTACTCCAGCTGCCTGAGGAGTGAGGTCTTGCCCATTCTCCTGGTGCCCAGTACCCACAGGCAGCGCCGGGAGCCCCCCAGGATTCTTTTAATTAGTGTCGTTCGTCCGGAGAACCCGGTGCCCTTCACCCAGGTGCTGACGATATAGGGGTTGCGTCTCAGCTCTCTTGGCGTGTTACCTCCGTCCATACTTCTTTCACATCCTGTAGGGTGATGGTCCGCCGCTGGCGCTGCAGTGCCCGGTTCACGAGTTCCAGGCAAAGGCGTTGTAGCCAGAAAGGATTGCCTTTACAAATGTCCAGGATCTGCTCCACGGCTGCCGGCTGGTAGTAGAAAATGCCGCGCACCGGCTCCCGGATCAGCCGCTCTGCGGCGCCCTGGTCCAGGGGTGGGACGGCTAGCTGCTGGAAGAAGTTGTACCAGGGGCTCCCCCGGCCCTCCCACTGGCGCTTAATGTCCACCCCGGCAATCACCGCTGCCAGATGCTCCCCCAGGTCCTGCATGAACACGCTGCGCAGGCCCTGGTTCACCGCCTCGGGGTAGCTATTCATCTGGTCTACTTCGTCAATTAATAGCGCCAGCTTCACCTGCCGCTTACCAGCCGGTGCTTGCAGAGCAGCAATGAGCTGCCGCAAATCCCGTACGAGGGCTGACGTGTCGTACCCCGGCTCCTGGTAATGCAGCGGCGGCAGCTCTTTCAGATGAGCCCGGGCCGCCTCTGCCAGGCCGGCGGCCAGGGTGCTGAAGAACTGCTCGGGACCTACTCCTGCTAAGTAGATATAAGCCGGAATAAACCAGTACTGCGGGTCAGGGTCGGTGAGCAGGCGCCGGCGGATCTGGTGGAGTAGCGAGGTCTTGCCAATGCGGCGTTCGCCGTAGAGCAGCACACTGTTGTTGTGCAGGGTGCCCAGGATGCGCTTTAACAGTTGCTCCCGGCCGTAGAAGAGGTGCGGCTCGGTAATGGCCCGGCCCGCCACGTAGGGGTTGAACTTGCGGGTCAGAGCTAGCTGGAATCTCGCCCGCTGCCATCCGGCGCCCACTGCGCCGAGCAACACCAGGGGCGACACCACCCAGGGCCAGTAGCGCAGCGCCCAGGGCATAGTCTGTCCCAGCACATAGAGCTGGCCGGCGGCGACGACGATCTCGTTGATCCCGTCGGCATCAATGTCTGCTGGTACTGCCTGGGAGATCTCGGCGGGGAAGGGGTGCGACCATAGCTCGCGAAGCGCGGCGTCAACCACGCGCAGCACCCCTTGCTCCTGTACCCGGTCTCTGAGCAGGATCTCGGCCTGCCCGTCGCCAGTCAGGTCATTGGCTGCCAGCACCAGGCCGCTGACATTGCCCTGGCGGAGCAGGCGCAGCTCGCTGTCTAAGATAGTGACGCCGGTGACGCCAGGCTTGGTGATCATCACTTCCCGGCGCCCATCCCCGTCCAGGTCCCCTACTGCCCAGTGGTATTGCCCGGTGCCAAACCCAGGATGCACGTAGTCGTAGGTAGCGATGATCTCCCCAGTAGCAGCGCGGCGTTTGTGCACCTGGTCGGTGCCCAGGTAAAAGTCATCATGCGATTCAAATGACAGGACCTCGTTGACGCCGTCACCGTCCAGGTCAGCGATAACTTCGGTGTTGATGCCCTGTGACTGGCCACTGGTAGTGCCGTAGTTGGCAGCCCACAGCTCCCGGCACTGGTCGTCGAGGGCGATGGCGATGGTGTACATGTAGGTGTCGCTGGTAGGCGTGCCGACACCTTGGCAGGCGGTTCCGACTGCGCCGTTGTCCACGCTGCCGCCGCCCATCACCATGTCCAGATCTCCGTCGCCGTCGAGATCACCTACGGCATTGAAAGTGCTGGTCCCTGGGCCAATGTCGTAGTACCAGAGCGGCTGGGCAGATACATAGTCGAACACCACTGCCCCCCGCGGGTTGCGAGGCCGGCGCGCGGTGTTGAGCCGGGCCAGTACTCGCTTGCCAGGCAGTGCTGCAATCGGCTCGACATCGATCCTACCAGTCCCTAGTTCATCTGGTGGCTCCCCGGCTATCTCCTGGGTGACGTGGAAGGTCTGCAGCCGCTCGTCTTTGCCGGTGCCCCGGTAGAGATAGGCATAGCCACTGGAGGTGGCCAGAGCAATGTCTAGGATGCCATCGCCATCAAAGTCATCGAGAGCGCTCACTGCAGCTGGAATGGGCAGGGGTAGCCCAGTTTCGATCAGCAGCTTCCCAGTACCGCTGAAGACAAAGAGCCAGGGATAGGAGGTGTCGATCTGGCGCTGTGCTGCCATCTCCGGTGGGTACTGGCCGACGGCGACTACCTCAAGTTTCCCGTCGCTGGTCACGTCGCCGACCAGCACTCCAGCGACGTTGATGGGCTGCGTCCACTTCACCCGGTAAGGGCCAGAGACTACCACCTGTGAGCCGACCGGACTAAAGCGAGTACCGCCCAGGTCATAGCCCTGCCGGGGCCAACCGGGGGAAGACGATGAGGCAACCTGTTGGCCACTAGCAGCGGCTAAAAGAACGAGAAGACTCCCCCAGAGTGCGCTAGAGATCGACGACTTCAGAGCTTACCCCCCTCTGTGCCCGTGCCTGGTTGCACTGGAGGTGTTGAAGGTGGAATGCGCTGGGAGCATCCAGGCGATGTAAATCCAGAGTAGCAGATTCAGTCAGGGTGAGGTTGGGGTATCTAGGGTCGAAGGCATGGGGCTCAGAGCCTGGGTAGCCAAGAGATCAGGTCTTCTGTAGAGGGCGGGCCTGGCTACGACGCGGCCTGGGGGGAAGAAGCTGAATTGTCCTCCACCTCACATGAATACACCAGCGCCAACTAACACCCGAGCTAACACCAGTGGACTCTGGTGGGTCTGTGTCGCAACAGACCCACCACCTCTTCATGACCAACTAGTGTAGTCAATTGTCAAGTCTGACGCTGAGTTGCCGGGTTCTGTTGCCTCACTGTTCGGCGTCTTTTACCTGAACCGGAACCCCTTGGGCACTACAGTAATGCCGCCTTCGCTCATGGTGAAGCCGCGGCGCAGGTCTTTCTCCCGGTCGTAGCCGATCTGCTCTCCCGGTGGGACGCGCACCTCTTTGTCTAAAATAGCCCGCTGGATGCGCGCCCCCTCGCCAATGTCGCAATCTTCCATGATCACCGACCGGTAGACCTCGGCATAGCTGTGCACGTGCACCCGGGGGCCCAAAACTGACTCACGCACCAGGCCGCCAGAGACAATGCAGCCATCGCTTACCAATGAGTTCATGGCCCGCCCCACCCGGTCCCCTGCCTCGTGTACGAACTTGCCCGGGGGGTCAAATAAGTTGGCGCAGCGCAGCGGCCAGGCGGTGTTGTACAGGTTCAGCGCCGGCGTGACGTACACCAGGTCCATGTTGGCCTCCCAGTAGGCGTCAATGGTGCCCACGTCGCGCCAGTAGTCGTTGGCGGCGCCGAGCTCAGTGCCAGGGATCTGGTTGCGCCGGAAATCGTAGGCACAGAGCTTCACCTTGTGCAAATTGCCAGGCAGGATGTCCTTGCCGAAGTCGTGAGTGCTGTTGGGGTTCTGGGCGTCCTCCTCCAAGAGCTGGAGCAGCATGTCCCGCTTAAACAGATAGTTGCCCATGGACACCAGCGCCATGTGGGGCTGGCCGGGGATGGGCTGAGGATGCACCGGCTTCTCTTCAAAGCCCTGCACCCACCACTCCTCGTCTACGGCCATTACCCCAAAGCGGTGCGCCTCGCCAATGGGCGTGGGCATGCAGGCCACGGTAACGTCGGCGTCCCGCTCCCGGTGCAGCTTCACCATCTGCCTGATGTCCATTTTGAAAATGTGGTCGCCGCCGAATACTGCAATGGTGTCCTTATCGGAGCGCTCCACCAGGTGCAGGTTCTGGTAGATGGCGTCAGCCGTGCCTTCGTACCAGCGGTCGCCCATGCGCATCTGGGCTGGCGCTAAAGTGATGAAGTAGTCAGATAGATACGACCCCAGCCGCCAGTGGCGCTGGATGTGCTCCGTGAGGCTCTGGGACTTGAACTGGGTGAGCACGTAGATGGAGTAGATCTCAGAATTGATAAAGTTGTTCAGGACAAAGTCAATGATCCGGTACTTGCCCCCAAAGGGCACCGCCGGCTTGGCGCGGGCCTGGGTCAGAGGATAGAGCCGCTGACCTTTGCCACCGGCGAGAATCATTGCCAGCACGCGGTGTGGCATGTGTCCCTCCCATGCCGGAGGGCCGAGCGGCCCCGGGCCGCTCCCGGGGGAAAAGGTGCCAAGCCCCCAGGCAACTCTCGGTTTATTCTAAGCTACCTGGCTAGCGCTGCCGCAGGCCGCCCAGGATCAGCCACAGCCCCAAGGCAAGCGCTAAGAGCCAGGTGAGGTTATAGATGATGGCCACCGGCGACGTGAAGAAGTCGCTTTGCAGCTCAAACACCACCAGGTTGACCCAGTGCTCTAAGAGCTTGGCACCCAGGCAGCCTAACACCAGCACCGTGCCGCAGATCAGCCGCATCTACTCCTCCGGCCGCCACCGGAGCACCGGGTGCCGGGCGGCGCTGGCCTCGTCCAGCCGGCCTACCACCGTGCTGGTCGGGGCCTGGTCCAGGGTAGCAGGGTCTTCCCGGACAATAGCCTCTATGGCCGCGGCAAACTCGTCCAGAGTCTCCAGGGTTTCGGTCTCCGTGGGCTCAATCATCAGCGCCTCGCGCACAATCAGCGGGAAGTAAATCGTCGGGGGGTGGAACCCATAGTCTAAAAGGCGCTTGGCGATTCTCAGCGCCTGGCCCTTCTCACCAGCAGACAGCACAAACTCGTGCATGCAGCGCCGCCGCGCTGCTGGGGGCAGGGTCTTGGCTAATCTGGCCAGCAGGTAGTTAGCGTTGAGCACCGCCATGCCGCTTACCTGGTGCAGGCCCTCTGGGCCGTGCGCCCGGATGTAGGCATAGGCCCGCACCAGATTGCCCACGTTGCCACAGAAGCTGCGCACCTGACCAATGGACTGGGGCCGCGCCAAGTCCAGGTAGTAGCCCTGGGGGCCTTTGGCCACAGTGGGTACCGGAAGGAAGGGAGCCAGGTGTTTCTTCACCCCCACTGGGCCGGCACCGGGGCCGCCGCCCCCGTGGGGAGTGCTGAAGGTCTTGTGCAAGTTAAAGTGCACCACGTCGAAGCCCATGTCCCCTGGCCTGGCCCGGCCCACAATGGCGTTTAAATTGGCGCCATCGTAGTAGAGCTGCACCCCTGCCTGGCGCGCTAAATGGGTAATGTCCAGGATGTGGCGCTCGAAGAGCCCCAGGGTGTTGGGGTTGGTGAGCAT
>JACQHA010000046.1 GCA_016199255.1 Deinococcus sp. | reverse complement strand
TGTGCTCAAAATGCGCCGAGCGGCAGCCGTCCACCGACACTACTGCCCAGCCATCAGGCCTGGTGCGCAGCTTCACCGGGTGGTCAGTGACCATGGGCTCAATAGCCAGCACCAGCCCTGGCAATAGCTCCGGGCCTACCCCCTGCCGGCCATAGTTGGGCACCGGAGGCTCCTCGTGGAACACGGTACCAATCCCGTGCCCCACATACTCTTTCACCACCCCAAAGCCCGCCGACTCAATGACCTGTTGCACCACTGCAGACACATCGCCTACGCGCTTCCCCACCTGGCAGTGCTCAATAGCCACCCCCAGCGCCCGCCTGGTGACTTCAATGAGCTGCCAGTCGCGGGCCGACACCTCCCCCACTGGAACGGTAATGGCCATGTCGCTGTGGAAGCCATCTAGAAGCGTGCCAATATCAATCGAGAGCAGATCGCCTTCTTTCAGGCGCCGGGTTCTGGAGGGGATGGCGTGCACCACCTCTTCGTTGAGGGAGCTGCAAATACTGGCCGGATAGCCATAGAGGCCTAAGAAAGAGGGCCGCCCACCCCGGCTGGTAATGGCCAGGTAGGCCACCTCATCGAGTTCAGCCGTGGTGACCCCTACTCTCACCTGGGCCAGCACGTTCTCCAGTGCCTCCCGGTTGATAGAAGCGCTGGCGGCCATAATCTCGATCTCATGTTTGGTTTTTAAGATAATTCCCCTATGCCGGTTCACGGTCTTAACAATAACATGTCCGCCGCCTCACACCACCGGCCGGCCTTCCGCCGTGCAGCCGCAGGCACATCTGTTGACCGATCCGTTCTCGGGCGATACACTGCCCCTCCGGTACAGCTCATCGCAAGGAGGGGCATGTGCACCTAGCAATGAATGGCGCCACCACCCTGCGCTCGGACCTAGTGACGGATATTGTCACCGCAGGGCACAGCGGGTTTGGGTACATTGAGATTTGCAACGACTGGTCGCTGAAACTGGACAACTTCCTGAAGCAGCGCTCGGTGGCTGATCTGAAGGCGCTCCTGGCCATGAATGGCGTCAAGCTGGCGTCGGTGAATTCTTTAGAGAACATCACCTTTGCCCAAGATCCCAAAGCGCTGCGGGAACGCTGCCGGGAGCTGGCCACCTGGTGCGCGCAGCTGCAGTGCCCTTACCTCACCGTAGGCCCCGCCCCCAAGCCGCTGGGGGCCAGTGATACTGAGCTGCGCCACGAGGTGGTGGCGGTGCTGCGGGACCTGGTGGCGATTGCCGCCCCGCTAGGGGTGGGGATCGCCTATGAATTTCTGGGGCTACCTGAGTTCCCGCTGAACACCCTAGAGGCGGCCACTGCCGCCATCCGGCAAGTGAATCATCCTGCGCTGGGGCTGGTGATTGATACGTTCCACTGGTATGCTGGCAACTCCAGCCTGGCAGCGGTACGCCAGCTACAGCAGCAAGAGATTTTCCTGGTGCACATTACTGATGCTGAGGATCTCCCCCGCTACCAGCTTAAAGACAGCCACCGCCTGTTCCCCGGCCGGGGAGCCATTCCCATCAGGGACGTGCTCCAGGCGGTACAGGCCACGGGCTATGACGGTGTAGTCTCGGCAGAGATCCTCCGCCCGGAATACTGGGACTGGGACCCGTTGCTGGCGACGCGTATTGCCTACGGCACCAGTGCTGTACTGCTGAAGGAGGCAGGGGTATGTTGAAAGTGGGCGTTATCGGCGCCGGCCACATGGGTCGCACCCATGCCGAGGTGTTCCGGCACATTGAGGACGTCAAGTTCATGGGCGTGGCTGACATTAGCGAGAAGGCCGGACGAGCGCTGGCTGAGCAGCACCAAGCCAAGTACGTCCCCACGCTGGACGATTTGCTCAACCTGGGGGTGGAGGTGGTGTACATCACCACCCCCAATGCCACGCACCTGGAGGCGGCGCTGCAAGCGCTCCGGGCAGGGGTGCACGTGTTTTCGGAAAAGCCTATAGCCACCTCGCTGCCTGATGCTACCCGGCTGCTAGATGCCGCCCGGGCCGCCCAGGGGCTGTACCAGCTCGGACACTGCCGGCGCTTCTCCCCGGTGTACAAGCGGGTCAAAGATATCCTGAGCCAGGGGGCTTTTGTGCCGCTGGCGGCGCACCTGAAGATGAACTCTGGCGAGATGCTGAACCCGCCCTGGGCGGGTGACCCGGTGCTGACTGGCGGCGTGCTGTACGAGAACACCATGCATTACCTGGACCTGGTGCGCTGGCTGTTTGGCGAGGTGAAGCGGGTGCTGGCAGTAACCCGGCAAAGTGTCTACCACATGGCGGACTCGTTCTCTATGCTGTTCGAGTTCTACTCCGGGGTGCACTGCACCATAGCCTCCTGCGCCCACGCCTCGTGGATCTATCCCTTTGAGGCCATTGAGCTGTACGGCAAGCATAGCGCCATTGTCACCGAGGAGCTGGAGCGGGTGCGCTATGCCCCCGACCTGAGCCAGCCCATTACCGAGTGGCACTTCTCCCAGGTGCCTTTTATCGAGAAATGGGGCTATCTGGAAGAGGACCGGCTGTTCTTCCAGGCCATCCAGGAAGGTGGTAAGCCAGTAGTGAGCGCCCTGGACGGCTACCGCGCGGTGCAGATCGCCGATGCCTGCTACCGCTCCAAGGGAGAGTGGGTGACGATTACCCTGTAGGGGCGGTTCGCGAACCGCCC
>JACQHA010000458.1 GCA_016199255.1 Deinococcus sp. | reverse complement strand
TAGTACTACTTTGTCAAAGTACAGGTTCATGAGGTAACTTTGTTGGCATGAGAGCAAACGATCGAATTCCTCAAGCCGGAAGCGAACCGTTGCCGGAACTGGCGGAGTTCCTGGCGCAGTTTCGGGTGCACTTTGCGCAACAAACGAGTGCGGAGGTGCTGGAGCGGTACGTTACAGGACTGCTGACCGAGCACCCCAACAAAAACTGTGACACGATGGCCTCGGTCGTGCCCGGCACCAACCAGCAGCAGTTGAACAACCTGCTGACGGAGATGGTCTGGGATGAAGCGGACCTCAATCGGCAACGGGTCGGGGCCATGATGGTCGTGGCCGTTGAGACGGCACCACGTCAGAGGAAAAGACATGAGTGAAAGAGGTGATCGCAGTATGCACAAGCATCCGGGGTCAGGGCGCCGCATTGTCTGGTGGAGCCTGGGGCTGGTAGTGGTCCTGCTCATGCTAGGGCCCACGAGCCTCGCGAAGAACGCCGCCGGACAGGTGGTGGCAGTGGTCAGCTTTTCTCCTATTGCCGACATGGTCCGGAACGTAGGGGGCGACCAGGTCGAGGTAGTCCTCGCCGTCCCCAACGGCCAGAACATGCACTTTTTTGAGCCAGCCGCCACGGTACTCGCCCGTCTTGCTGGAGATGCTGATGTGTTCTTCATCAATGGGCTGAACCTGGAGTTCGCCCAGCGGCCTCTCTATGAGAGCGCCCTGGGAGAGCGCCCTGATCTACGCGTGGTGAACCTGGCGCACTCGGTACTCATCTTCCGGGCCGAGCTCGAAGGGCTCGGACGGGCTGAGTTCCGCCGCAGCCCCCTGCGGCCCCTCAACCCCGCCTTCGATGAACTCTTCCTGGGGCCGGTAGATAACACTGACCCCCATGCCTTCCTGGACCCGGAGAACGGCATTGCCTATGTGAAGATGATCCGTGACGTGCTGAGCGAGATCGATCCCGAGAACGCCAGCAGCTATGCGGCCAACGCTGAGACCTACATTGCCCAGATCGAGGCGGTGGATCAGCAAATTGCCGCGCTCATGGCTACCATTCCCCCGGAGCTGCGGCGCATTGCCACCACCGGCGAGGGCTTCAACTACATGGCGGCCCGGTACGGCATCAGCTTAGAAGGCGAGTTGTTCGACACCCTCAACCTGGGGGTGACCACCGACCCCTCGCCCCAGGCACTGGCCAATGTCGCCCGCCAGATCCGCGCGCTGGGGATTCCAGCCATTTTCCGGGAGTTCACCATTGATGCTGCCATCACCGAAGCAGTAGCTCGCGCCGCCGGGCTTACGAAAGTGGGGACCCTCTCTGAGGTGCTCCTACCCAGCCCGGAGTGGGATACCTACCTTGAGTATCTCTTGGCCAATGCCCGGGTGGTGGTGGAGACGCTGACCGGCAGGCCGGTTTCATAAGCATCAGACACTTGCACGACACGCGGCGGGGCCGCATGGCCCCGCCGGGAGGAGTTGGTATGTCGAATGGTATGGCTGCTCTGGTGACAGTGGACCACGTCTGGGCCGGGTATGCCCGGGAGGCCATCCTGCGGGATGTGTCCCTGCAGGTGTCCCAGGGCGAGTTTGTGGGCATCATTGGACCCAACGGCGGGGGAAAGACCACCTTGCTCCGGGTGATTCTGGGGCTTTTAGCGCCGCGCCAGGGACTAGCGCGCACCTTGGGTGAGGAGCCTATGCGGATGCGCGAGGCGCGGAAGAAAATTGGCTACATCCCCCAGGTGAACGCGCTAAATTGGAATTTCCCAGTGACCGTGCGCGATGTGGTGATGATGGGCCGCTACGGCCGGATCGGGCTGCGCAACCCCGGGGCTGCAGACCACGCCGCGGTTGAGGCGGCACTGGAGCGGGCGGGGATGAGTGAGCTCGCCAACCGCCGCATTAACGAACTCTCTGGAGGCCAGCGCCAGCGCACCTTGGTGGCGCGGGCCCTGGCCCAGGACCTAGAGCTCTTAGTGATGGACGAGCCCACCAACGGGCTGGACCCCGCGGTGGTGGAGCAACTGGAGGAGATCTATGTGGGGATCAACCGCGACGGCGCCACGTTGCTCACCGTCACCCATGACCTGCAGATGGTCCCCCGGTTTCACCGGGTGGTGGTGATCAACCGCACCATCCTGGCTGAGGGTACCCCAGCCGAGATTCTGGATGCCCAGCGGCTGGGGCAGACCTTCGGCCGACAGCTGCATCGCCAGGGACATCGGCAGCAGGAGGCACAGGTATGAGCCAGGCAGTGCCAAGCATCGTAGGGCGCCCAGGCGTCAGTAAGACGCTGCCGCTGCTCGGCCTGGTGGCGCTGGTGGCAATAGGGATCGTGGTGTTCCAGGAGGCATTGGCCGTGCCCCTGGCGTTTGAGTTCTTCCGCATGGGCCTGCTGGCGGCGGCGTTGGTGGGCCTGCTCCTGGCAGTGGTGGGGGCGTTTGTGATCATGCAGAACCTGGCCTTTTTGGGCAGTGGCGTCGCCTATAGCGCCTTTGTCGGTGCGGTGATCGGCGCCCTGACCCCGCTGGGGCTGCCGCTGGGGGCGGCGATTGTGGGCGTGCTCTCGGCGCTGGGGATCAACTATGTCACCCGCCGCGCCAAGGTATCCTCGGACACCTCGATCAGCATTATCTTCACCGCCGCCTTCGCTCTGGGGGTGGTGATCAGCGTCGTGG
>JACQHA010000451.1 GCA_016199255.1 Deinococcus sp. | reverse complement strand
CTCCCTGCGCCGCCTGCTGGACGTGCTGCGGGAAGACCTGAGCCTGACCGGCACCAAAGAATGCTGCGGCGAAGGAGAGTGCGGCGCCTGCACCGTAGAGGTCAACGGCGAGTTGGTCAACTCCTGCCTGGTGCCCATCTGCCAGATGGCAGGTAGCTAAATTACCACCATCGAGGTTGTGGTGAAAGACCACGACCTGCACACCTTGCAGCAGACTTTCATTTCCACAGGCGGTGCCCAGTGCGGCATCTGCACCCCGGGAATGATCATGTCCGCCAAGGTGTTCCTGGATAAACACCCCAAGGCCGACCGCCTGGCCACTCGTAGTGCTTTAGCCGGCAACCTTTGCCGCTGCACTGGCTACGAGAAGATCGTGGACGCAGTAGTGGAAGCCATGGGGAGAGGTAGGCGATGAGCGCCAGCGTCTACTCCCCTACCACGCTCCAGGAGGCAGGGCGGCTCTTGGCCCAGTACCCCGGCATTACCGTGCTGGCCGGCGGCACTGACCTCATGGTGGCGCTTAATGCCCATGTCATCTCCCCTACCCAGGTGCTGGACATCTGGCGGCTGAACGAGCTACGGGGCATTGAGCGGCAAGGCAATCACCTGGTCCTGGGTGCCCTCACCACCTACACCCAGCTCATTGAGTCAGAGCCGGTGCAAAAGCACCTGCCGATCCTGGTAGAGTCTGCCCGCTCTGTGGGCGCCAGCCAGATCCAGAACCGGGGCACTGTGGGGGGGAACATTGCCAATGCCTCCCCCGCCGGCGACACCCTGCCTATCTTTGCTGTCTGTGACGCGGAGCTGGAGCTCTATAGCGTCCGGGGCCAGCGGCGAGTGCCGTTCAACGCCTTCTATTTGGGCTACAAGAAGCTAGCCAAAGAGCCTGATGAACTGATCACCCGGGTGTTCGTTCCCATTCCCTCCCCAGGCATCCGGCAGTTCTTCCGCAAGGTGGGTACCAGGCGCGCCCAGGCCATTTCCAAGGTGGTCATGGCCTGCCTGGCGCAGTTCCAGGGGAAACTACTCCAGGAGATTGGCATCGCCGTAGGCAGCGTGGCTCCTACCATCATCCGCGCACCCCGCACCGAGGCGCTGCTGCGCGGCCAGCAGCTCGCCCCTGAGCTGATCCAGCAGGCACGGGAGAGCATCATGCAAGAGATCAAGCCCATTAGCGACGTTCGCTCCACCGCCGAATACCGGCGGATCGTGACCGGCAATATCCTGGCCAGGTTCCTCATGGAGCTGGATAGTAGCGGGCAAGAAGGATAGATGAACGCCAGTGGCAGAGCAGAGAGGACGATCCTTGCCCAATCGCTTTCCTGGTCTCGCGCCGACGCAGAATATGCCCTCAAGCTCGCACTCTTAGTAGTTCGCGCTGGAGCTAAGGACAGCCTCGGCTGGTGGGATGACGAGGCCCTCACTCAGGCAGGGAGCCTTGCCCTTTCCAGGCTCTTTCCCCGCAACCCAGGGCGCACAGCGATCCGCCTGGCGTTCCGAGCAGCTCAGGAGCGACATGCCGGGGTCCTCACCACTGCAGGTGTAACCCAGAGCACCACGCTCCTCGACCTCACCGGCTCGCTGATGGAATCTACAGCCTTGGCGCCCCCAACTGAACCTATCACATCGCCAGACGAGTTCCGTACCCATCTTATGACCCTGGTTCCCAAAGTCAAAGAACTGACACTGCCCCAGCCAGGTGCCTCCGGCCTCTTGGACCTCACAGCGCTTGCAGGACATCCCAATCAATCGCCACTGGAGCGGGCAACAATACTGGCGGCCGGATACCTCCTCGCTCAAAAGGGGAACCCTGTCTTCCCCTTCACCCGCCTTGAGGCGAAGGGCAGCCCATGAAGGAGAACAGCCGCCCTTACTCATCGAAGATCATCAAGGCCGGTGCGCTTCTGACCGACTCCAAATCGTTCCTTCAGGCTTACGACGAGAAATTGTCTGCGGTGGAGAATCTCCAACGCCTGCAACGAGAGAACATCTTTGCCAAGGACACCCGTTCCCGGGTGGCCGACATTCTGCCCATCTTCCGCCAGCGCTTTTGCGATGACCAAGCGCTGGCCCGGCCGCTCCGCAAGCTCGCCCGTGGATCTACTTCACCAGACGTGCTCGACCGGATACTTTACTTCCACGCTGGACGCAGCGACCGGCTGCTCTATGACTTCGCTTGCAACTTCCTGTTTGAGAAACAGCGCACTGGAGACCTCCAGGTGAAGTTCGATGATGCCTCTCGATTTGTCAGCGCGCTCCTTCAACAGCACGGGGTCTCCTGGTCTCCTAGCACCCTTCAGCACGCCACTCAAGGTCTTCTGGCAACACTGCGCGACTTCCACGTGCTGGAGGGGGCTGTCAAGAAGCGGATCGCGCCGATTTACCTGCCGCCAGAAGCATTCGCGTATATTGCCTTTGCAATTCACGTAGGGGGACCATCTGGAGATCGCCTGGTTCATCACCCAGATTGGCGGCTCTTCCTCCTGACGCCCCAGGCAGTTGAACGGCTGTTCCTGGAGGCCCACCAGCGCCACCTACTGTCGTATCAAGCAGCCGGCAACATGATCCGCATCGAGTTCATCACCCGCACTTTGGAGGAGATGGCTGATGTCATCGCTGCCAGAGCGCATTAAGACTCTTGAAGAGGACCTGACAGCCAATCCCCTGCGGATCAGCGCCTACCACG
>JACQHA010000454.1 GCA_016199255.1 Deinococcus sp. | reverse complement strand
TCCATGGCATCGACGCACAGGCGGATGTCGGCCGAATTTTTGCCGCTCTGGGCCCGGCGTGGGATCTCCACCAGCTCGATGGCGGCCTCGTGCAAGGGGGCAGTGTAAGTGCCAAAGCGGCTCCAGTCGGCATAAGCTTTCTTGGCCACGATCTTGCCTTTTTCCACCAGCCTTTCCAGGATACGGTCGATTTCGAATCGATCCCTGCGCCCTTGAAAGCCAAGGGCCAAGTTCTCGAAGTCGATAAAAACCGCCAGGGTATGTTCGTCGTCAGCCACAGCCTGCCCCCTCACCTGCAGCCAGCATAGGCTGCTGCCTTCAGATTACACCTCTGGGGCCTCTCGGGAACCACTGCCCCACTGCTTCCATAATAGGGTCCGCGTGAGGGAGGCGAGGGCCTTTGGGACATCCCTCACCCACCCCGAGGAGGGGGTGATGGCAGGTGACGATGAAGCAGAAACGCCAGGAACGCGAGGTAGATCGCCGGCGCGAGCGGCAGCAACGCCGGGCGCAGCGCCGCCTCGAGATCGAGCAGCGCAGACGGCTGATCCACCAGCGCGAGCCGCGCGGTAAGTAGCGGCAGAGCCCGGCAGGCGAGAGCCTGCCGGGCTCCTTTCTTGTTGCCTCTGGGCCCCCCTTGCTATTTGCCTTCTCGGCTTCCTTCCTCAAGGCTAAGGCCCGTAAAGGGGGATAGTCGAGGAGTTCAGCGCTCTGCGCTCATAGCTCCTTTTCTAGGATCTCCACCTGGCAGGGGGCAGCCCTTCGGAAGGCTTCAGCATCTGCCCGCGAGCCGACAATGGCTCCAAAGTGCATGGGAATAGCCACCCGCGGCTGGATCACTCTGGCTGCCTTCACTGCCTCCTGGACGGTCATGACGTAGGTCCCGCTTACTGGTAGCAAGGCTATATCGACCCCTTGCGCCAGGGTCATCTCCGGGATCTGGTCACTGTCCCCCACATGGTAGATCCGCTTCTTCCCAATGGTGATAATGTAGCCAACACCAGTTCCCTTGGGGTGGAAGGGATTCCCGGGGGAGCGAAACTTGTTCACATTGTAGGCTGGGATCGCCGCGACCTCGATGTCGTCCACCTGGGTCTTCTCTCCAGCCTGCAGACTCCGGACCTCCCGCACCTGGAGTCCTTTCAGCTGCTCCTGGCAGGGAGGAGGTGCCACGATGACACTCTCTGGAGTAATGATTCTCTCCACATCAGCCTTGCTCAGGTGGTCGTAGTGGTGGTGGGTGATCAGGACTAGATCGGCCTTGGGTGGCGAGCCAGAAAGCTGGAAGGGATCAATGTAGATGGCCTTCCCCTTCGTGATCCGAAAGCCATCATGCCCTAGCCAGGCCACGTCAATGCCTTCGTAACGCCACATAATCTCCCTTCTTACGGCTCGCCATGCTTGGTATGCCTCCCTGTAATGGTGCCTGCAGCTCGCAGTTGGTCTCTATCTCCCGTCGCAGACATCTGTCCTTGTGCCACCATCCAGCGTGTCGTAGTCGGGACCGCTAGTAGCTCCCAGGAACCCTGCCCCCTGGCTACCGAGTAGTGGCCCGGGGATGGAACGCAGTCTGTTGGCTGGCTTTTGTTGCCGAGTACTCCTGCCAGGTTGAGAATCCCATCATCAGCGATTCCTGCTGGCCCCGATAGGGGGATAGTGAGGGTAACCTTTGACCCAGCGTAGGTAGCGGTGACTGCTCCTAGGAGGCCCAGGGAGGTACTGGTGAGCTGCCAGTCTGGAGAGACCGGCGAATAGGTGCACTGGAGGATAAACTCCACCCTGAGGCCCGAGGCCGCTGGGCAGAAGATATCGGTTTGTGGTGCTGCGCCAGTAGCGAGGTTCTGGTCAGTATCTAGCTCAATGAAGCCCCGCAGCTCATTGGGGCCAGAGAACGGGTACGATGGAGGCACAACCGTGGTGGTAAAGGTCAGTTCCAAGACCAGGCTGCTGGTCCCACGGATGGCCTTAAGACTGGTGAGGTCATAGACGGTAGGCGGGGGCGGGGGGGCAGCAAAGGTATCGCCAGAGGGATCAATGAAGTAGCTGGTGACAGTGGTGATACTGGTGGTGCCAGCCCCGATCTCCCCCCCACCAGTGACGATGATGCTCACTGGTGAGCGGTGGGCTAGCTCTCGTGCCGGGAGGGTAGTAACCCCACTAATCCAAAAGAACCCGGTGCCTACTCCTTGGCTGATGGCCAGGGTAGTCGGGTGGATGGTTCCCACCGAGCTGGCCACTGTCACTGAGCCGTTGAAGCTGGTAAGCGTGCCCCCAGCGCTACTCAAGGCGGTCACCGTCATGGCAAAACTGGCGTAGCCCGCCTCCACCGCTGCCTCGTTGCCTGCGGCGCTCACAGTGGCTGGCACATTGACCAAAAAGCCGCTCAGGCTCGCGGCGGGACACCCAGCGACACCTATGCCCAAGGCCACCAGAGCCGCGCTGCACAGCCTCCTGCTGGGCATACGTTCCTCCTTTAGACTTCCCCAGAAGGCCGGGTGGCTGCGAGACCTCAAAGGTGCGGATCTAGTCTACCACACCTGTCTGAGCGCCTGTCGGGAATAGCCCTTGCCCCCAGGGGCCTGGCACCCGTACCACTGGTTAGTGCGCTTTCTCCCAGATCGCCGCATCTTAGGAGGGATTGTGAGTACTGATCGTCAGCTCATTGATGTCAGCCACACCGTCGAGCACGGCATGATCACCTATAAGGGTCTCCCGGCACCGGTCATCTGCGACTTCCTCAGCCGCGAGGAGTCCCGGAAGCTTTATGCCCAGGGCACTGAGTTTCACATTGGCAAGATCGAAATGGTGGCTAACACCGGCACCTATGTAGACAGCCCCTTCCATCGCTACGCCCACGGCAAAGACCTGTCCGAACTGGAGCTGTCATCGCTGGTAGATCTGGACTGTGTGGTGGTTCGCGCCACCAGCCGCCAGACGCGGGCCATCGCCCGCGCCGCCTTTGAGAGACTAGACGTGCGCGGCAAGGCCGTGCTGGTGCATACTGGCTGGGACACTCACTGGCGGACCGATCGCTACTTCTCAGGCCACCCGTTTCTCACTGGTGACGCGGCGCAATATTTGGCCGACGCTGGTGCAGTCCTGGTCGGCATCGACTCGCTCAACATTGACGATACCGCTGATGGGAGCCGGCCGGTGCACAGCATCCTGCTGGGCAGAGATGTTCCCATTGTCGAGCACCTCTGCAACCTGGGCCAGCTTCCTGAGCGCGGCTCGCGGTTTTTCGCCGCGCCAGTCAAAGTCAAGGCCTTCGGCACCTTCCCAGTGCGCGCCTTTGCTATCGTCGAGCGATAGACTCCCCTCCCTTCCGGGCAGCAATGCCATACATAAGCGGCAGGCTGGGCACATCCTCTGGGGGGATCATGCGTCCTCCAGGAGTTTCGCGCATTCGTTCAAACTGCTTGCAGCCATTGGCATACGGATACTCTCTCAAGGCGGTGATGGTGAGTCCAGCTTCTAGCAGGGCCGTGACGACCTCTCCGATCCCCCAGTGAAACTCATGGCTGCGGTAGGGGTTCTTGAAATTCTTCACCCCCTCCAGGTAGCCCGAGGGAGCAAGTGCTGTGCCGGAGTCTGCTACGTAGTCGCCGATGCCTTCCTCCCAGGTCTGGACCTGTCCTCCCTGGAAGTAAGGAAACTTATGGGTCCAGTGGTCGTCAAAGGTCATGGCAAAAGGGTGAAACTCCACCAAGACAAACCGGCCGCCAGGCGTGAGCACCGCGGCAATGCCTTTGGCCCAGGTGTCCAGATCAGAGAGCCAGCATATAGCTCCATAGGAGCAAAAGGCGATATCGAAGCGCTGTGTCTTTTTAGCGGTTTCCTCCAGCCAGTCGTACAGGTCCATGCGGCGGAAGGTGGCGGGAATCCCCGACTCCTCCGAGAGCCTGCGGGCAAAGGCAATAGCCGTGTCGCTAATATCGACGCCGGTTACCACTGCGCCGCGCTGGGCCAGGCTCAGCGAGTCCTGGCCGGAGTTACACTGCAAGTGTACCAGCGACAGACCGGCAATGTCTCCCAATAGCTCGATCTCTTCTGGGAACAGCGTGCTCCCCCCTTCGCGGAGGAACTTGGCCTGGTCACGCTTATGGCTGTTATGTGCTGCGGTTGCCTGGTTCCAGGACAGCCGGTTCTCTTCGTGCAGGGCCTTGTTGACCATAGCTCCTTTCGGCCTACTTACCCCCGCTAATGGCCGGCAGGAAGTGGATCTCGCTGTTTTCCGCCACCGGCTGCAGCATCCCCAGCCGGGTGATCTCGCCATCGACGGCAACCGAGATCAGAGGGCTGATCTGGTCGCC
>JACQHA010000463.1 GCA_016199255.1 Deinococcus sp. | reverse complement strand
TCCTGGCCTGGGACTACATTATCTCGCCAGTGTCGCAGGTGGGCCAGGCGATTGTAAACACCCTGGTCATTGGCATCATTGTCACTCTGCTCTCCATCCTGGTAGGTGTGCCAGCGGCGCGGGTGCTGGCCAGGCGGGAATTCAAGGGCAAGCCCCTTGTTGAGTTCTTCCTGCTCACGCCGCTGATCGTGCCAGGGATCGCCATCTCGTTGGGGCTGGTGGTCATTTTCATCCGCATCCGGCTCATTGACACCATGACTGGCGTGATCCTCTCGCACCTGGTGGGCACTGTGCCCTACATGGTGCGCATTTTAACCTCGGTGTTCGCCGGTCTCTCACCTGAGTACGAGGAGCAGGCGAGGGCCCTGGGCGCCAGCCCACTGAAGAGTTTCGTGTTCGTGACGATGCCCATGGTGCTCCCAGGCATTATTGCCGGTTCGCTGTTCGCTTTTCTGATTTCAGTGAATACTTTCCTGCAGACCTTCTTCATTGGTGGCGGGCGGATTGTGACGCTGCCCACAGTGCTGTTCAACTTCATCGGCCAGGGCGGCGGCTCCAACATCCCGGTGGCCGCTGGGGTGACGCTGATTTTATCGCTGCCCGGCTTTCTCTTCCTGCTGCTCACTGAGCGCTACATCAAAGAGGAGCAGTTCGCCCAGGGCTTTGGAGGATAAAGGAGGCACATGCAGTTTGTAGTTGGCGACTGGCACCTCTGGTTCAAGACCCGGGATGATGCGGTCATTTACCCCAAACTGGCCAGGCTGGGGGCGCAGGGCGTGGAAGTGGGGGTGTATAAGGAGGCCGACCTGGCCGATGAGCGGCTGGAGCAGCTCAATGCCTTGAAAAAGAAACACCGGCTGGAGATCCCTATTGTCAGCTTCTTCTTGCACCGTCACCAGTGGCCCAAGGGAGCATTGATCTCCGACGACCAGGCGGTGCGGTCGAAGGTGGTGGCGGAGCTGAAGGCTATTGGGCGGAGGGCCAAGAAGCTGGGAGCCCGCACTATTGGCATCTGGCTGGGAGCAGATCTGGTCCAGGGTTACATGGACCATCCCAGGCGCTGGAAGATTTATGCCGACCACCTGCGCAACGCGGTGGAGTTCCTGGGGGAGCTGGACCTGCGCCTGGCGCTGGAGTACAAGCCCGGGGAGCTGATTGGCAACGCCGACTCCTTGATGCGCATGAGCGACCAGTTGGACCTGCCCAACTTCGGGGTGCTCCTGGACACCGGCCACGCGCTGGCCCAAGGAGAGGACCTGGTGCAGGCGGTGGACAAGTGCCAGGGGCGAATTTTCCATGTGCACATCGACGACAACTCTGGCGGTGCCGACGATGACCTGCCGCCGGGGCAGGTGCACAACTTTGCCCCCTTTTTTAAAGCCCTGGAGCGCGCTGGATTTGACGGCACTGTAGGGCTGGACATCTGGTACTACCTGGAGCACACCGGCACTGACCCTGAGGAGGCCATTAAAGAGAGCAAAGCTTACTTAGACACCATGTGGCCAGTGCCGAAGAAGCGTGTGGGAAAGAGAGCAAGAGCATGAGATACCTGATCGCTGCCTTTATTGTCCTGGCCGGCACTTTCGTCCTAGCTCAGGTGGACGAGTTCCCTATCACTGTCATTGCCACTGGGCTCGCCGATCCCTTCGGCCTGGCCCTCTCGCCAGATGGCACCACCGCCTATGTGGCTGAGTCGTCGGCAGACCGTATCTCCCGCATCGACCTGGCTACTGGTGCCGTCCAGGCCATTGCTCAGGGCATGATAGTGAACGGGCCCTTCGGCCTGGCCATTAGCCCTGCTGGCACCCGCCTCTATGCGGCGCTGTTTAGTGGCAACCAGTTGGTGGAAATCGACATTGCCAGTGGGCAGACCAGGGTGGTAGTGGACCGGGGCTTTATGATCCCGACCGGCGTGGCTATTACCCCAGACGGCACCACGGCTTACGTCACTGACACTTTGGGCCATACCTTGTGGCAGGTAGATCTCGCCACCGGCACCAGCCGCGCCGTGGCCAGCGACTTGCTCACTCCCGACGGCATTGCCCTCAATCCAGAGGGGACGAGGGCCTATTTGACCGAGATCAACCCTGGCAATTTGGTGATCGTGGAGCTGGCCACTGGCGAGTACCGCCGGCTCCCTCTCGGCCTAGGTGATGCCCATGCCCTGACCGTGGATCCCAGTGAGTCCCAGGTGTACATCACCGAGGCACTCACTGGCCACCTGAGCCGGGTGGACCTGGCCACCGGCCAGCTAGATCGCCTGGTGAGCGGCCTGGGCCTGGTAGCCGGGGTAGTGCTCCGGGGAGACCGGCTCTATATCAATGACCATGGCGCCGACCGGCTGATTGCCATTGATCTGGGCCAGGGCCGAGGGTACTAAATGCCGAAGCCTGAACGCAGCGCGCTGTTTGCCAAGATCTACGGCTGTCTCCTGGGCGGCGCCATTGGGGACGCCATGGGCGGCCCGGTGGAGGGCTGGAACTACCAGCAGATCCAGGAGCGCTACGGGCATCTGGACCGGCTTCTCCCTTACGAAAAAGAGCCGGCGGAGCACAACCACTGGGCGAAGCAGGCTGGCGCCTACACCGATGACACCAGACTGAAGCATGTGCTCTGTCAGTGCATCTTGGAGCGTGGGGATGTGCCGGAGCGTGGCGACTTCGTCAAAGCCCTGGCAGATTATTACTACAGCCATGATAAGCCCATCGAGCGCGGCTTCATTGAAGAGTACTTCCTCAAGAGCCTGTATGGCGCCCGCAAGCTCATCTATGGCGGCCACCCCACTAACGGGGCCATTATGATGAATTCGCCTCTCGGCCTGATCCACGCCTGCCGCCCCCGGCAGGCGTTTGCCACTGCTTTTGAGCTGGCTTTCATCACCGATGGTTATGCCAAAGAGTCGGCGGCCATTGCAGCAGCGGCGGTAGCGACCGCCATGCGCCCAGATGCCACTGTAGACAGCATCATAGACGAGGCGCTGGAAGCAGCCGCCTGGCACCGGCGGGAAGGGCCACTGTGGCCGGTCCAGCTGGAGAAGTTCCCGTGGGCCCGGTTTGAAGGCCGGCCTAATCAGATGCTGATCAGTTTCGCCCTGGAGGCAGCCAGGAAGCACCGGGATGTGTTTGCCATCAGGGAGGAGTTGTATCAGAAGCTCCAGGTGAGCCCTGTTGGCTCAGAAGCTGGACAGACCCTGGCAGTGGCGCTGGCCATGTTCGTTGCTGCCCAGGGGGACTTCCGCCAGACCATCATTGGCGCCGTGAATTATGGCCGCGATAACGACTCCTACGCCACTGTAGCTGGCGCCATTGCCGGCGCTTACAGCAGCGTGGCGGCCATCCCCAATGACTGGATCCAGACAGTGCGCGCCGCCAACCCCGAGCCAGACATGCGGCAGCTAGCAGTGAAGCTGACTGAACTAGTGGCCAGGAACCATGCTCTGGAGCAGCGCAACGTCACCGACTTGGAGCGGCTCCTGCAATGAAGCTTGGCTTCTTTCCTCTGGGATCGAGCTATTATCCTCCCCACCACGATCCGGCAGACTGGGAGCGGGACGTGAAGCGTATGGCCCGCTCTGGCTTGAATGCCATGCGCACTGCCGAGCTGCTGGCCACCTGGGACATTATTGAGCGGGAGCCGCGTCAGCCGGACTTTAGCTGGGTGGACCAGATCCTGGACCTGTGCGCCAAGCACAGCTTAAGGGTATTGCTGGGCACCGGTGCCTGCTGTCCACCGGTGTGGATGCTGGACGAGTATCCCGACCTGCCGGTGATCAGCCGGGACGGGGTCCCCTACCCGACCCGCGGCACCTGGAGCTGGGCTTGCATTGACCACTCGGGGTATCTTAAAGAGACCGACCGCTACCTGAACCAGCTCCTGGAGCGCTACAAGGACCATCCTGCACTGCTGGGCTGGCAGATCCATAATGAAGCGGGCTATCCCTTCATCCCGCAGAAGGGAAAGGAGATGGACTGGTACTGCTACTGTCCCCACACCACCCAGCGCTTCCGGCAGTGGCTAAAGCGCAAGTACCAGACCATTGAGGCGCTCACCGACGCCTGGCGCTGGGACCCTACCAACGCCCGTTACCAGCGCTTTGAACAGGTGCAGCCACCGCGCGCCATGCCCATTGAGTGGGGCCCGGTGACTGCCTGGCTGGACTGGCGCACCTTCTGCGCCGAGAACTGGGCGGCGTTTATCCAGCGCCAGCACGACCTGATTAAGCAGAAGGATCCGAAGCACCCCACCACTACTAACCTCTGGGGCGAGGCTACCGACTACGTGGGAGCGCTAGCTATTGATCCCTGGAAGCTGGCCCAGGTGGTGGACGTGCTGGGTTATGACCTGTATCCAGGGCTCAAGAAGCGTGGCGTCCCAGAGCGCCGGCGCGATGCCCTAGGGCCGTTTTTCGTGTCTTACTTCCTGGATTTCGCCCGCTCCACCTGCGCTCATAACGGCAAGCCCTTCTGGCTGCCGGAGATCGAGTCTGGGCCGCTGGACGGCTGGGTGAAGGGACCGCGCTACGCCACCAGGGGAAGGGACCTGAAGCGCTGGAACCTGGAGGCGCTGGCGCACGGGGCGAAGATGATTCTTTACCAGGGCTACCGGGAGTGGAACTGCATCCCCATCCACTGGGGGGCTCTGGTAGATTTACACGGCGAGCCCACCGAGCGCTACTACGCCGCGAAAGAAGTGAACCAGGCAGTAAAGGCCAACGAGCAGTTCTTTATTGATGCCGAGCCGGTGCCGGCGCAGGTGGCGCTGTTCTATTCTCAGGACAATGTGTTCACTATGGCGGGCATGAGCGCCGATGACTTCATGCGCCGCGCTCTTCAGGGGGCCTACGAGGCACTATGGACCAGCCACCACCCAGTAGACTTCGTGTCCCCCCAGCACCTGGCCCAGACGCCATACCGGGTGATCTTTCTCCCCTTCGCTGCCCAGCTCAGCCCCGCCACCTGCCAGCAGCTCAAGTCATTTGTGCGGCGCGGCGGCATTCTGGTGGGCTTCGCCAAGTGCGCCATGCTGGACGAGCGCGGCTGGTACTACAACACCCGGCCAGGGGGTGGGCTGGATCAGGTTTTCGGCGTGCGCGAGGACTACATTGCCATGGAGGACCAGCTCAAGTTCACGGCTCATCTCAATGGCAGGGACTACGAAACCAGCGGCTTCCACCACCACCAGTTCCTGCACCTGGATAAAACCACCCAGGTGCTGGGGCAGTTCTCTGACGGCACACCGGCGCTCACTCACCATGCTTACGGACGAGGACAGGCCTATTACTTCGCTACCCACTTCGACATGGCTGCCCTGGGCAGCCGGGCGCACGCTGAGGTTTTCCACCAGCTCCTAGAAGAGTGCCGGGTGACGCGGCCGGTGCTGATCAAGGGCAGGAACAGCGAGTTGGTGGATGTGCACCTGGCACAGAGCGGCGATGAACACCTGCTGGTCATCACTAATGAAGGCACCCAGGCAGCGGTGCTGACCCTGGAGCTGCCAGGCATCACCTTCAGCCAGGCAAAGGAACTCTTCGGCAGCCAGGTACAGCTGAAAAAGGGCCAGGCTGCCCGGCTCCAGGTTACCGTAGACGCCCAAGATGGAGCGGCCATCAGGCTCGCCTAGCCATGCCCCGCCGCAGCCCTAGAGAGCACCAGGTCGTCCTCTTAGGCGGTGGCCTCTCCAAGTTCGCCAGCGACCGCGCCGATGGCTCCATCCGCGACTGGGTGGTGGAGGCAGTTTTAGAAGCCCTGGCCGATGCCGGCGTAGAACGGGACCAGATCCAGCATGCCATTAGCAGCTACGAGAGCGACCACTTTGCCAATCAGCTTACCCAGGGGGCGATTTTCCACGACGCCGTGGGCTTGTGTCCCAAGCCCAACGTGCGCGTGGAGGGCGGCGGCGCCACCGGCGGGCTAGCGATCCGCACCGCCTACGCCTATTTGCAGGCCGGGCTGTGCGACTGCATCCTGGTGTGCGGCGCCGAGAGCTGTGGCAAGCGAGTCACCAGCCAGACCGCGCAAGAGATCTTCGCCATGTCGGCCGACACCGACTGGGACATGCTGGTGGGCGGGCACTTCACCGCTTACTACGCCATGATGATCCAGGAGCACATGCGCCTCTATGGCACCACCGAAGAGCAATTGGCGCTGGTGGCAGTGAAGAACCACGGCAATGCCCGCTTCCACCCCCTGGCCCAGAAACCACTGGATCTCACTGTGGCCGACGTGCTGGCCTCGCCGGTGATCGCCGCACCCTATAAGCTCTACGATTGCAGCCTGCTCACTGATGGCGCAGCAGCGCTCATTATGGCCACGGAGCAATGGGCTAAGAAAAACGTGCCCCACTACCAGGAGCGCCCGGCGGTATATCTAGCAGGTACCGGCTGCGGCACGGACTTCATGCGCCTGGGAGACCGGCCCCGCCCCTATCCGGGGCTGGCTCACTTCCGGGCCAAGCAGGAAGCAGCCCAGCAGGCGTATGTCATGGCAGGCATTAAAGATCCCCGGCGCCAGATCCAGGTGGC
>JACQHA010000462.1 GCA_016199255.1 Deinococcus sp. | reverse complement strand
GTGTTCACCAGCCACACCCGTACCCGGTGCTGGGTGATCTTCTCCCCCAGTAAATCGGCATACACCCTGGGGTGCATGGCCATAAACGGTGCGCCGAAGCAGGCGCTGAACGTGGCCTGAGGCTCCACCACCCCCCGCTCGGTGCCAGCCACCTTGGCGGTGTAGCCTGACACAAAGTGGTACATGGCCTGCTGGGGCGTGAGCCGGGCCATAGGCGGCAGCACGCCAAAAGCATCGGCAGTCAAAAAGATCACCGTGCTGGGGTGGCCGGCGATGCCGGTGGGGACAATATTGGGCAAGAAGCTGATGGGATACGCCGCCCGGGTGTTCTCGGTGAGCGAGCCATCGTCCAGGTCCAGCCGCCGGGTGGCGCTATCTATAGCCACGTTCTCCAGCACCGCCCCAAAGCGCCGGGTGGTTTCAAAGATCTCTGGCTCCGCCTCTTTGGAGAGCTTGATCACCTTGGCGTAGCAGCCGCCTTCAAAGTTGAATATCCCCTGGTCGCTCCAGCCGTGCTCATCGTCCCCTACCAGGCTGCGCTCCGGGTCCGCCGAGAGGGTGGTCTTCCCGGTGCCAGAAAGGCCGAAGAACAGCGCCACGTCGCCTGAGCGCCCTACGTTGGCGGAGCAGTGCATGGACAGCACGTGCTCCTGGGGGAGCAGGTAATTGAGCACGGTGAAAATCGACTTCTTGATCTCGCCAGCGTAGCTGGTGCTGCCAATCAGCACCACTTTCTGGGCAAAGTTCAGGACAATGCACACCTCAGAGTTGGTGCTATCGTGCTCTGGGTCGGCCCGGAAGCCAGGAGCAGCGATCACCGTGAACTGGGGCACGTGTTCCAAGAGAGCTTTGGCATCGGGCTTGATAAACAGGTTGTGGGCAAAGAGGCTCTGCCAGGCTACTTCGGTGAGAATGCGGATAGGCAGCCGGTAGCGGGAGTCGGCGCCGGCGTAGCAATCCTGCACAAACAGGTCCTTGCCTCGCAAATAGGCCAGGAGCCGCTGGTAGAGGCCATCAAATTTAGCTGGGCCCAGGGGGCGGTTCACCTGGCCCCACCAGATTTTATCGGCGCTGGAGGGCTCTTTCACAATGAACTTGTCTTTGGGGGAGCGGCCGGTGTGCTGGCCAGTGCGCACCACCAAAGGCCCCAGATGGGCAATCACCCCCTCCCGGCGGCGCACCGACTCTTCGTAGAGGGCCGCAGTGGACAGGTTCCAGTACACGTTCCCCACATGGCTGAGACCATGGTGCTCGAGGCCGTAGCGGCTGTAGCTCTGGCCGTACTGCTGCATCTTTGGTCCTCCTGCGGGCCTCTGGCGCCCTGAATATTTCTTTACTCTAGCACCTGGCAGCATTGGCAGGCGCAAGGACATTAGTGCAAAATAGACCAACTTAAGAGAGGTGTTCATGAGCAGCAAGCCCTATTTCGATGCAGTAGCCCAACAATGGGACCAGATGCGGCAGAGCTTCTTCTCAGAAGCCGTGCGGGAAAAGGCCATAGCGGTAGCTGGTGTCCAGCCAGGCAAGCTGGCCGCCGATATTGGAGCCGGCACTGGTTTTATCACCCAGGGCCTGCTGCAAAATGGCCTGCAGGTCATTGCCGTGGACCAGTCTGAAGCGATGCTAATGGAGATGAAGAGGAAGTTTGCCGGCGCCAAAGGCCTCGACTGCCGGCTGGGCCAAGCAGGAAGTCTGCCCATCCCCGATGCCACTGTGGACTACGTATTCGCCAACATGTATCTGCACCACGTAGAGTCGCCCCCGCAAGCCATCCAGGAGATGGTGCGCACCCTGAAGCCCGGAGGAAAACTGGTGATCACCGACTTAGACGAACACAACTACGAGTTTCTCAAAGCAGAGCACCACGACCGCTGGATGGGGTTCAAGCGGGAAGACGTGAAGCGCTGGTTCGAGGCAGCAGGATTGCAGCAAATTGATGTTGACTGCGTCGGCCAGAACTGCTGCGCCCAATCGAGCTGCGGCACCGAATCGGCCAGCATCAGCATCTTTGTGGCATCTGGGGAGAAGAGACGCGCCCGGAAGCGTGAACGATGAGACCAGAGAAGCCCTATCGGAGCCACTTTCATCTTAAGCTTTCCAAGACTCACCCACACCCAGACCTGTATACTAGAGCTCAAGCAGAAGCGGCTTAACCCTTAAGGAGGAGGCATAGCACATGGCAAACTGTAGACTCACGTTACTGACTGGGATAGTGGCCCTGTCTCTGGCGCTCTATGGATGCGGCCAGAGCCCTTCTGTTCCTGAAGGAGTCTTCACGCGAGCGGCTGCAGGAGACCCGAGCATCCTGGCGAGGATGGAGCAGATCAACCAAACTCTTGCAGGCATGGGGCTGAACATAGCCGCAGAGGAAATTGACTTCTTCACCATCGGCCAGGGGCGGCCCAGCAACCGCATTCACCAGCAGCCGTTTCGGTGGGTGGGGAATGATCTGCGCAGGCTAGCTCAGGGAGATGGCATCACCTACCTCGTAGATCAAAGCGATGGCAAGACAGCCAGTGGCTTGAGAAACGCCCAGACCGAGGCAGCCATCGACAGGGCGACGGGCACCTGGCAGGCAGAGGACTGCCTCAAGAAGCTAGACATCGTGAAGCGGGCCGACACGGGCGCTGATCCAGACATCTTCGACTCCTTCTTCGGCTTTGGTCGCTTTGGCAATCCATTCCTGGCCGATATTGTCAATGCCGGCTGGCTTCCCAGAGCTTTCTTTGAGGCAGTGGGTGGCCCAGGTGGCGGCCGGGGAATTCTGGCCTTCTCTGTGACCTTCATCTTCGTGGACGATGACGGTGTACCCACCGACATCAACGGCGATAACTACCTGGATACCGCTCTGAACGAAGTCTATTACAACGACACCTTCGGAGATCGCAAAGGTGACCGGGCGGGGAACCCATGGGGAATCAACATCCCCTTACCTGGGATCGATGTCGAGACCGTGGCGCTGCATGAGAACGGTCACTCTCTTGGCCTTGGCCACTTTGGGCCACCGCCGGATGCGGTGATGAATCCTGTGTACGCTGGAATTCGCCACTCACCTCTCCCGGATGACCACGCCGGCATGTGTGCCGTGTGGGAGTCCTGGCCGAAGTAAGCCCATCACAGATCGCATGAGCCCGCGCCGCGGCGCGGGCTCTTTCCTTTAAAGCCTAGAGCTCCTGCAGCCACTCCAGGCAGCGATTGAATAGCCACTGCGCCGCCGGGCTGTGGCTGAACCGGGGCTGATCGCCAGCGCCACCCAGCCAGTTCAAGCTGCTAGCCAGCAGCACCCCATCGCCCAGCCGCACCTCAGCCAGATAGTCCAGCACCCCGTAGGAGCGCATGTCCAGCCGCCTGAGCACCGGCCGCCAGGTGCCGCCTAGAGTAGCTGCTGCCCCATCCAGGGCCCACTCGGTAGCCAGGCTATAAAACTGCAGGTCCGCCACGCCACTATGGGGGAAGCCCTGCCAGAGCGCATGGTCGGCGATCAAGCGCAGCCCTTCGCGCCAGAACGGCACCGCCCTGGCCGGCAGCGGTGCCGGGCCGTGCTGCAGCAGAAGCGCTCGCCCCCCATCCTGGACGAAGCGCTGCACTAGCTCGTCGAGCACGGTGGTGATCAGCACCTGGCCAGCCACTGGCCCAGCCTTCCACTGCGCCCCGGCCACGGTTCTCAGCGGCCAGAGGACGCCCATGGGGTCGTGCCAGCCGGCTGCCTGCGGCACCACCTTGGGATAGACCCACAGGTCCCAGTGATTCTGCACTGACCGGCAGCGCACCTCCAGCTGATAGGCCGTGGGCTCCTGAACCTCTGGCACGATCCAGACTATCCCCCCCAGTTCCAGTGGCCGGAGGCTGCCTGCGGGCAGCACTGGAGCGTTGAATTGTCCCTGGGCCACAGCAGAGCCATTGTGGCGCAGCATCCAGCTCACCAGAGCGCCAGAGAAGGCACTGGCATCAGTGGAAGAAAGCGCCAGGTGCAGGCGCACTGCCGTGCCACTGAAGTGATTAAAGTGGTCCAGGAGCGCTGGCCGGTCCCCACCGGCGATCCAGCTCCGGCGGCGCTCTGCTTCCAGGAGCAGCACATGGTCGGCGTTGAAGGGCAGGAACTGTTCACCGGTCCACTTGGGCCGCCCTAAATCGTCCAGCAGCCCGGCAGTGCTAACTGGCGTGTCCTGCAGCGTGGTAATCACGTAGCCACCCATAGAGGTGCGGCTGCGCACCGACTCCAAGACAAACTTGCGCATGGTGAGGCCCTGCTGATAGGAGCGGCGCACCAGCTCTGGCTCAGTGATGGGCAGGCCCAGTTGCGCCACCGCCTGCTGCTGTCCTGGCCCATTGCGAATGCTCCAGCCTTTCAAATAGGGATTCTCGGCTACCAACCACCAGGGGTCGCCTTTATAGGCAACATTCAGCTCAGCCCGGTTCACATAGGTGTCAAAGTCGCAGAACTCGCCGAAGATCCAGGGCCGCTTTCTCTGCCAGTCGCGCCGGAAGTGATCCAAGAGGGGCCGGAAATAATGCAGGTCGGCATAGAAGTGGTAGTCCACAAAGTCCGCCAGATCTACCGCCACTCCGCCATAGGCCTCAGC
>JACQHA010000457.1 GCA_016199255.1 Deinococcus sp. | reverse complement strand
CACCACCTCGATGGTGTTGCCAGTGCGCTCCCCATACTGCTGAGCCAGCTGCATGGAGAACTCCAGGATGGGACCAGTCTCCTTGCTCCACATCACCAGACTGACGCCCTGGCCAAAAGCACCTAGCGTCAGGCCAAGAAATGCAGCACATCCCAGAAGTAGCAGGAATCTCCTAAGCATATGTCTTCCTCCTAATCTCAGACGATAATCAAAGCTCTTCAGATGCCCATTGGAGCCACCAAGCCCCACTACTAGACCACACTTCTTACAGGTATCAGCCTCCTCTCAGAAGAGCCGGTAGCCTCCGCAGTTGGTTTGTGGAGAGAATAACCACACCAAATAGGCAATGTCAATACATAGCGCCAGAGGCTGCTCTTCCCCTGGTAGGCAGGGTACTACCACTCTAGGGCCAGTGACATCCGCCACTTAGCGAACCTGCAGGTATGTAGATACTAGAGTGGCTCTTCAGCTGGGTGTGGTCCAGCCCCAGCCTGGCTCACGCCATCCACCCCTAGCCATCGTCCCAGAACCCTGATATAAGGAAGCCTATGAGAAGAGAGCTGGCAGGATTCCTCACGCTCGTGCTTGGCCTAGTGATTGTTGCCCTCCTAATCCTGGCATCACCGCGCAGCGCTAGGCATGGCGAGGAGGAACATGAATCTGGCACGAGCCTCATAGAGCAGGAGATGGCGTCAGCTGAACCCCCTGAAGCTGGCTCCCAGGTGGCTGCTGCAGCAACAGCAGCTCAGATCGTAGAGGTAGCCCAGGCAGCAGCACAGCCCACAGAGCCTGGGCCGCTTTATGTAGCCCTGATCTGGCACCAGCATCAGCCGCTCTACTACCGGGACCCGGTGACCGGTTACTACCAGAAGCCCTGGGTGCGGCTGCACGCTGTGAAAGACTACTACGACATGGCCGCCATGGTGGAGAACTATCCTCCGGCGCACGTGACTTTTAACCTCACCCCTAGCCTGATCCGGCAGCTGGACGAGCTGGCTAACGGCGCCAAGGACATTTACCAGATCATAGCCGAGCGGCCGGCTGAGGAGCTCACTGAAGAGGAGAAGTTATTTACCCTGCGGCGCTTCTTCGACATCAACTGGCAGAACATCATCCCCCGCTACCCGCGGTATGTGGAGCTACTGAATGAGCGCGGGCGCGATTCAAGCGACCTGGCGCTGGCTGCCGCCATGGAGAGCTTCACTGCCCAGGATTACCGCGACCTGCAGGTGTGGTTCAACCTGGCCTGGATGGACCCGGATTTCTTGACCCAGGAGCCGCTGAAGAGCCTGGTGGAGAAAGGCCGGGGCTATAGCGAGTCAGACAAGACAGGGCTGTTCCAGCGGCAACTAGAGATTATCAGGGAGGTTATTTCCCTGCACCGCCGGCTGCAGGATGAGGGAAAGATCGAGGTTACCATGACCCCCTATGCCCACCCTATCCTGCCGCTGATTTACGACAGCAACCTGGCCAGCATAGCCATGTCCACTGCGCTGCTGCCCGAGCAGTTCAGCTATCCCCAGGATGCCCAGGCCCAGCTGGCGCTCGGGGTGCAGTTCTACCGCGACCACTTTGGCCGCGACCCCCGGGGCATGTGGCCGGCGGAAGGGTCAGTGGCCCAGGCAGTAGTGGGGATGATTGCCCAGGCGGGCGTCAACTGGATGGCCACCGACGAGGGAGTGCTGGCGCGCAGCCTGGGGCGGGGCAGCCAGTTCAACCGGAATATTAGAGACGCGGTAGTGGACGCTGACGTGCTGTACCGGCCCTATCAGGTGGCAGAGGGAGAGGGGCGGCCAGTGGCCATTCTCTTTCGCGACCGGCTCATCTCTGACAAGGTGGGCTTTGAGTATTCCGGCATGCGCCCGACGCTGGCGGTGCAAGATATGCTCAACCGGCTCAGCGAGATCCGCCGGCGCCTGGAGCGCAGCGGCAGCACTGGACCTCACCTGGTGACAGTGCTGCTCGACGGCGAGAACGCCTGGGAACACTACGCCAACGATGGGAAAGAGTTCCTGAACACTCTGTACCAGCGGCTGAGTGCCGATCCGAACCTGAAGTTGGTGACGCCGTCTGAGTACCTGGAGATGTTCCCCGACGCGCCCAAACTGGACAACCTCTGGGCTGGCTCCTGGATCAACGCCGACTTCAGCACCTGGATCGGCGAAGAGGAAGAGAACACCGCCTGGGAGTACCTGCGCCGCGTCAGGGTGTACCTGGAGTCGCGCCAGGGGCAAGTGAGCGATGAGCAATACCAGGCAGCGCTAGAGAGCATGTACGCCGCCGAGGGCAGCGACT
>JACQHA010000456.1 GCA_016199255.1 Deinococcus sp. | reverse complement strand
CGGCGCATGCCGCCGGCACCATCGGCTATCTCACTGGCCGCCCCGGCGTCTGCGTCACCACCCTCGGCCCCGGGGTGACCAATCTGGTCACTGGCGTGGCCAATGCCTACCTGGACCGCGCCCCTCTCCTGGCCTTTACTGGCCAGCGCCACAGTGCCTACTGCGATACCCTGCCCCACCAGCGCATAGCTGCGCTCCAGCTCCTGCAGCCCTTGAGCAAGTGGCAGTGCCGGCTCACGCCAGAGAACGCTGCTGAAGCCGTGGAAGGGGCCTGGCGTATTGCCCTGGACCAGCCCTGTGGCCCAGTGCATCTTGAACTCCCCAGCGATCTGGCAGTGGCACCAGCGCGGGAAAGCCGCGCCACTCTTCCAATAGCGCCAGCTCCTGATCTGGATGAGGCGGCTGTGGTGCAGGCTGTCCGAATAATTGACCAGGCTGCCCGGCCGGTGTTGCTGGTGGGCCTGGGTGCCCAGCACTGGGGAGCAGAGCGCGAGGTGCGGCGGCTGGCCGAGGCATTAGGCGCTGCGGTGGTCACCACTCCCAAAGCCAAAGGCACCATTCCAGAAGACCACCCCCTGGCCCTGGGCGTCACTGACGCCTGCGGCTGGCAGGGGCTCAAAGCCACCCTCCGGCAAGCCGATCTGTTCATCCTCATTGGCTGTGACCCAGTAGAGCTCTATGAACCCTGGGGCTTCCAGGCAGCGGTGCTGCACATTGGGCAGGTGCCAGAGGGTAATAGCTACTTTCCCCCTGGCACCACGATCTTTGGCCAGGAGCGTCTTGCCCTGAGCCGGCTCGGGGAGCTGGTGGGGCACCGCCAGAGCTGGCCACGGCAGGTGCTGGAGCAGCAAGCTGCCTGGCTCAGTGCCGTGCTCACTCCGCCTAGCCAGGCACTAACGCCCCACGGGCTGCTGCTAGCCCTGCAGGGTCTACTGTCTCCTGAGGCCATTGTCACCTGTGATGTGGGGGCACACAAGCAGCTGGCCGGCCAGCTATGGCAAAGTCATTTTCCCAAGACATTCCTGGTGTCCAATGGGCTCTCTGCGATGGGCACGGCGCTGCCAGCAGCCTTAGCCGCGCGGCTAGCTTTTCCAGAGCGCCCAGTGGTGTGCCTCAGTGGGGATGGAGGTTTCAAGATGGTGCTGGGCGAGCTAGAGACACTGGTACGGGAGCGGCTGCCACTGGTGATAGTAGTGTTCTCTGACCAGGCCCTGGCTCTGATCCGCCTAAGCCAAGAGGCCAGGGGCTACCAGCCTACTGGCGTAGAGTACGGTCCAGTGGACTATGCCCTCATAGCCCAGGCCAGCGGCGCCAGGGGATTCCGGATCTCGCACCCTGACCAGTGTGTCCCAGTGTTGCAGGAGGCCCTGGAATGTGGCGAGCCGGCAGTGGTCGATGCCCAGGTTAGTGCCCAGTTCTACCTGGCCCAGTGCCGGGCCTAGGAAGATCTTAGGAAGGAAGGTCCCATGAGCAAGAAGCTTATCTCCATCGGTGACGTGCAGTGTCCTCCCGGCGAGCTGAGGCTGGGCCGCATTATCGCCGGCCATCACCAAGACAGCGCACCTATAGCCATCCCGCTCATTGTGGTCAATGGGGCGCACGACGGGCCTACTCTCTGGCTGGGCGCTGCCGTGCACGGCAGCGAAATCGCCGGCTGCGAAGTGATCCGGCGCATTACCCGCGAGATCGTGAAACCGGCGGAGCTGCACGGGGTGATCCTGGCTGCGCCTATTCAGAACCCGCTGGCTTTCCGGGCCAGCAGCTACCACACGCCCCAGGACGGCCTGAACATGAACCGGGTGTTCCCTGGTGATCCAGATGAGACCATCACCCACCGCCTGGCGCATGCCATCTACACCCAGGGAGTGGCCCAGTCTGACTACCTGATGGACCTGCACTGCAACGCCCTGGGCTCCATTGACTTCATATTTGTGCGCTGGCGGGAGGAAGAGGCCTGGCAGAAGGGCTGGGCCATGGCCAAAGCCTACGGCGTCACCATCGTGGAGTCTGTGCCCAAGCGCCTGGGATTCGGGTTCGAGGAGCGCCTGGTGGGCCTGTTGTGCGATGTGGCCCTGGAGGCTAGGAAGCCCTGCATCACCGTGGAACTCACCCCGCAGCACTACTTTGAAGAGCGCTCTATCAGGTCAGGGGTCACCGGGACCTTAAACGTCATGAAGTATCTCAAGATGCTCGCCGGCAACCTGGAACCCCAGACTGAGGTTCCGGTGATTCCTGAGCCGCTGCGCCCACAGCTCAGGGTCACGGCACAACGGGGGGGCCTTCTGACCTACCTGGTCCCAGTAGGCCAGAAGGTGCGCAAAGGACAACCACTGGTGCTGGTGCGCGATCCATGGGGGGACGTGGTGGAGACGGTGACCAGCCCAGCCGATGGCTACCTGCTTTCCTATCCGCGCCATGGCAATCAGGCTGCGGCCAGCGGGGACATTGTGGTGTTTGTGGCACCACCGAGGGCCGCCTAGGCGGCTCTGGTAGGGAGGTGGTTTTTCATGTGAGGCGATTCAGACCGGCCCTGGGGTGTCAACCCACTTCAACATAAGGAGGAAGACATGAGAAGTTATTCAGGGAGACTAGGTGGCGCGTTTGTGGTGGTAGTGCTGCTACTAGCTATCATGCCTGGACTGCCTGGCTCACAGGCCCAAGGGGGCAGCACCCTGACCATTGCCCAGACCCAGAACCCCCGGGGGCTCCACCCCCAGCGGGACACTGGCATTGAGGGCAACCTGGTCCTGATGCAGATCGTAGACCGGCTGATCAACGTGGACCGCCAGGGACAGCTGGTTCCTGGCCTGGCTACTAGCTGGGAGATGCCCGATGACACCACAGTGGTTTTCCACTTGCGCCAGGGAGTACGGTTCCACGACGGCACCCCCTTTGACGCCGACGCGGTGGTGTTCAACTTCAACTTGATCACCGACCTAGAGGCTTCGGTGCTAGCTGGCCTCTATGGCCCCCGTATCGCCAGCGTAGAAGCAGTAGATCCGCTCACGGTGCGAGTGAATCTGACCACGCCCTGGCCCGACTTCCTCACCAGGATGGCCAACCAGTCTGAGCTGGGCATTCACTCCCCGACAGCGTTCCGGGCTGCTGGCGACGCTTACGGCTCGACAGTGGTGGTGGGCACTGGCCCCTTCAAGTTCGT
>JACQHA010000453.1 GCA_016199255.1 Deinococcus sp. | reverse complement strand
TCTCAGGGTAAGCTCGCAAGATGCGGGTCGCGGTCAGCGCCGGAGGGAGCGCCACAGCACCGAGCCAGATGGTGAAGGGCAGCCCCAGGAGCGGCAAAAGGGCCAGGCAGGCAAAGGCGGCTGCCACCAGCCAGGCGAAGGCCACGCTTCCCCGGCGCCGCCCCAGCTGCACCACCAGGTTGCGCTTTTGGGCTCCTAAGTCTGCCCGGTAGTCGGGGAACTGGTTGATCCAGAGAAAGACGGCAATCAGCAGCCCGAGCGGTACTGCCGCCAGAGGCACCGCAAGCGGCACCTGACCACGCTGCACCAGATAGGTGCCGGAGCAGATCAGTGGCCCATAGCACAGGCCTACCGCCAGCTCTCCCCAGCCGCGATAAGAGAGCTTAAGTGGTGGAGCGTGATAGAAGAAGGCACAGGCCACGCCTAATACTCCCAGCCAGAAGATGCCCGGCTCCCGCCAGGCTACAATCGCCAGTCCGGCGGCAATGCCCAAGAGGTAACTGATGACGGCAATGGCAGCAGTCTGACCTCTAGTGAGGAGAGCGTCCACCAGCACCCGCTTGCCACCAGAGAAGGGGCTGCGGTCTTCACTGGCCACTGCTAAATCGGTCCCCGAGTCAAAGTCAAAGAGTTCCCCAGAGGCGTTCTTCGCCACCTCAATGAAGAAGATCCCCAGCACCGTCAGCAGCAGCCAGCCCAGGGCCAGGGGGCCGTCGCTGGCTGCCGCAGCCGCCCCGAGAAACATTGACGCCATTGAGGCCAGGGAGATCTTGGGATCAGCCAGCCTCCAGACTCCCGCCCATAGGCTAGGCAGGGGCGCTCTTTGTTCTGGTGACAGAGTGGTCATTTAGTTGTCCTGGGCGCCTGCGGCGATCCACGCTTTGAGCATTTCTAGGTTCCGGCTGGTGAGCTGCACCGGATGTTTCCCTTGCAGCTTGGCTATCACCAGGCTCTGCTCTGGTGAGCCAGGCACGAACGGGGGACCGCTCTGGCCCCCGGTAGAAAAAGACTGGTAGTCGGTGAGTTTCAGACCCGCTATGGCCAGGCGCTCGCCGTGGCAGATGGTGCATTCGGCCTGGAGCAGCGGCTCTAGGTCGCTGGCAAAACTCACCTCGCCAATGGGTGGTAGCTCGGCTGGTTCAGGCGGCGGCTCGGGAGAGGGGCTGGGAGGCTGGGGAGGAGGGGGCACCAAGGCACTGGCTGGCGCCACGATTGGCGCCGTTTCCGCTGGGGGCACGGTGGCAATGGCAGTCTGCTCGAAGGTGGTGAAGGTATAGAGGCCAATGACAACAATGAGCCCAGCCACTGCGGCCACTGGGAGGAAAAAGCGTTCCCGCCTCCGCCGCACTTCTGGCGGCACTGGCGGGGGCAGCCTGCCGGCATCGATCTCTTCCAGCTCAGCAGCATGCTCTTCGCGCATCTCCTTCTCGCTCAACGTGCCAGTGAACATGGACGTGTTGAAGGTCCTGATGTGTACGCCGTACACGTGCCAGATGAGAACAGCTAGTGCCGCCAGCAGGGCCTCGGCGCTGTGTGCCGCCTTGGCTGCCGGGATGAACTCACCTGGCAGCAATTGGGTGGTGGCAATAGGGTTCCAGAGCATGAAGCCGGTGAGGCTCATAAGCACCGCGCCCCAGATCAGCGCCCAGTATTCGGTCTTCTCCGCGAAGCTATAGCGGGGGTACTTGGGATGCTCCCTAGTGAGGCCCAGGTTGTGGCGGATGGTCTGTAGCATGTCTGTGAGGTCCTTCAGACCTGGCAGCATACTGAGGCGGACCCGCAGGACGAAGATCTTATAAGCTACCGCCACCAGATGGTAAGCCGTCACTGCCACAAAGATGATGGCGGCGATGCGGTGAATAATGCGCGCCGCTTCAATGCCGCCAAACAGCCGCAGCAGAGGATCTGCCCAGAAAGAGAGCGCGTAGCGCTGGGGGAGGCCAGTGAGGCCCAGCACCGTAAAGGACAAAGACATGATCCAGTGTTCCAGGCACTGGGAGAGCGTGAATCTGGGATAGGTCTTCTCAGGTGTGGCCATGGCGCTGTTGCTCCCTGCTCTTCTTGCCAGTAATCCGGCGTACTACTCGGCTGCCGGCGTCCAGCGTGACGTAGGCCCCCATGAACCCCAGCACTCCTGGGATGAGCAGCTTATAGAACAAATTCACCAAGTAAACCAGGGGGTGCTTCGCCAGGCTGGGCTGGTAGTGGCTGAGCCAGCTGGCGGAGAAGTTCTGGGTGGCGTCAGGATGGCACTTCTGGCAGGTGCCCAAGATATTCTCCCGGAATACCTGGGAGGTGGGATCATCGGCCCTTTTCATGTTGTGGACGCCGTGGCAGTCGTAGCACACTGGTTTGTTGCTGGGCAAGTCCGGTGTCTGCCGGGAGAAGAGCGTCACGGTAGTGCCGTGGAAGTCTGCCACATAGGTGTTGAACACCGCGGTGGAAATGTCGTATTTGGCCATCAGCTCGTCATCGGCATGGCAAGTGGCACAGAGCTGAGGCGAGTTGAGTCGGAAGGCAATGGTGCGCGGGTCTTCCTGATTGTGTACCCCATGGCAGTCGATGCAGGTAGGCACGTCTGGGTTGCTGCCGTTAAAAAGCGCCTGGCCATGCACGCTGCTGGCATACTCATCGTAGATCGCGCCGTGGCACTGGGCGCAGGTCTGGGGGATCTTGCTACGTGGCTCATCAGGTGGGGTAGTGTCATGCGCGCCGTGGCAGTCGGTGCAGATGGCGGCAGACCAATCTCCCGCCGCAATTTCCTGGGCGTGGATGCTGTCCAGCGCTTTCTGGTACACCTCGCTGTGGCAGCGCCCGCAGGTGGGGTACTGCTGCAGCTCATACAAGCGCTGGCTGTTCACCACTAGGGGAGGATGGGGGTAGCTGCGAATATTAGTGTGGCAGG
>JACQHA010000452.1 GCA_016199255.1 Deinococcus sp. | reverse complement strand
TGCCCCAGGTGAAGGTGATGTTGTCGACCTTGGATCCCCTGGGGCTTCCCTTGGCTACTGAGGTGTTGCCGGGGCAGCGGGCCGATGACCAGCTCTCTCTCCCCGCCATCACCCGGGTGCGGGAGCAACTGGGGCAGCGGGGGCTGCTGTACGTGGGCGATGGCAAGATGGCGGCGCTAGAGACCCGGGCCTTCGTACACCCGGGGGGAGACTACTACTGGTGTCCGCTGCCCGAACGCCAACTCTGCCCCGACCAGCTCGCTGGGTACCTGGCTCCGGTCTGGGCGGGGGTCCAGGCCGTGACCCCGATCACCCGGGAGCGCGCTGATGGACAGCTGGAGCGCATTGCGGACGGCTACGAGCGACTGGAGCAGCGGCAGGCAATCGTCGCTGGGCACTCGGTCACTTGGATGGAGCGGCGGTTGGTGGTGCGCTCGCTGCAGTGGGCCCACCGCGAAGCGGCCACCGTGCGGAAGCGCGTGACGAAGGTGCAGACCAAGCTGGAGACGTTGACTGTCCGCCGACGGGGGAAGCGGCGCTTCCGGAGCGTGGCCGCCCTGCGTCGGGTCGTCGCGGCGCTCCTGGCGCGGGAGCGGGTCCAGGGGCTGCTCCAGGTGTCCTACCAGGACTGCCGGCCCGGACGTCCGGTGCGGGGGTATGGGGAGCGCCCGGCTCGGGTCCGGCAGGAACGGACGGTTGAGATCAGGGTGGCGATCGACGAGGCGGCGATGGCGGCCGTGGAGCGCCGGCTGGGCTGGCGCGTGTATGCCACCAACCTCTCCGCCGCGCAGCTCTCGCTGCAGCAGGCGGTGCTGGCCTATCGGCACCAATACCTCATTGAGCGGAGCTTTGGGCGGCTGAAGGGACGCCCCTTGTCCTTGACGCCGATGTACCTGCAGCGGGATGACCACGCCACCGGGTTGATCCGCTTACTCACGATTGGTTTACAGGTCCTGACCCTGCTGGAGTTCGCCGCTCGCCGTCGCCTCGCCACCACCGGGACCACCCTGGCCGGTCTCTACACCGGCAACCCCACCCGGGAGACGGCGCAGCCCACCGGTGAGCGCCTGTTGGCCGCCTTTCGGGAGATCACGCTGACGATCTGGCAGGACCCGCACCAGACGCGCCGCCATGTGACCCCACTCTCCCCGCTCCAACGACACATCCTGGCCCTGTTGGCCCTCTCCACCGCCATCTACACGAAGCTCTGCACCGATAGTGCGAAGCCTCCATAAAAAATCAGCGAACCGGGAGCAGCTCTTAACGACTACAGCAAAAACGCCCAGGCTGATGCCGTCTAGAAGCCACGTTTTTGAGGGCGGTGTGAAGGAGGTTAAAAACTACGCCCGAAGGGGGAAATAGAAAGAACGGGCATTGATGCCCGTCGTGGTCGCACGTTTTTTTGTGCGTTCTCAAAAAGGGACACGTTCAGGAGGGGGTGTTGCCGTGGCGCTCGTTCGTCGCTGGGGGGATGAGCCCCTTGGCCTTCATCAGCTTGGTCATCAGTCGCTCTAGGTAGCGCTGGATGCGGGAGAATTTCGCCTGCTCGCTCTTGAGCTCCGCAGAGGCTTCCCACACCTCCTGATGGAGCTTGTTCATTTCGTCCCAGAGCGACGTGGAGAAAGTGGTGCTCTCTTCTCCGGTCTCTTGTTTTCCGCCCCGCTCTTCAAAGTGCTCGATGCGGAACCACCACGTGGTCGCCAGTTCAGTCAGGAGTCTCGTGAGGCTAAGGTTGGCCATAGGGGTAGGGGATGAAGTTAAAGTGATGACCAAACACCAATAGCACAGAGTGGGGGAAGAGGCAAGGGGAACGGTCGTCTTTCAGACCAGGATGCAAAGCTACTTCTCATCCACCTCGATCTGGCCGATATGCTCGATCCCCAGGTGGCGCTTTATCAGGGTCACGTCCCGCTGGGTGAGCATGAGTTCTTGCCGTTCGGCTTCGAGGTGTTTCACAAATCCATCGAGCTGGTTGAGGGCGTTGGTATAGACCACTTCGAGTTTGGCGAGCCGCCCATGAAGCTGCTCAAAGCTCACATCAATCTTCGTGTCCAGGGCGCGGATCTCCTTGGAAAGTTTCTGTTCGACGCTCGACAACTTCACCTCAACGGCACTGAACCGGTCGTTGAGTTTTTTTATTTCGTTCAGGACGTCGGTGATGGTGGGTTGGGGCAAAGGGGATGTGGTAAGGGGCGAATGAGGCCACCGTAGCACAGGATAGGGGAAAGGAAAAGAGACGGCTCAAGCGCCGTCTCTAGTAGGCGAAGATTACTTCAGAAGGCCCAGGCGCCTCAGATCCTCCTCACTCCAGCCGGCATCCTTCACAATGCCACGCAGGGTGCCGCGCCGGAGCGTCTGGCCTGGGTGGACGGGAAGTGTCACGCGGAGCGAGCCTTTCGCGTAGGTGCGGTGGCTCCCCACCTGACGCATGAACTGGAAGCTGTCTTGCCGCAGGGCCCGCTCCACCTGCCGGGCGGTGAGGTTCTTCGGCCATCTCACAGCGTCAGGGTGACCGTCAGTGTGGCAGGCTCGCTGAACTGCTCCTGAGGAATCGTATCCCCAAGATCAAGCATGGCTAGGAGGTGACAGCGCATGGCCTCCTGGATATTGGAGAGCGCCTCCTCGTAGGTCTTCCCCCAGGTGTGACACCCTTTCAAGGCTGGGGGAAAGGCGTGAAACCCATCCTCGTCTGCTTCAATCACCACCTGAAAGGTGTAGGCCGCTGGCTTCTTCTGGCGAGCTTTCGAAGCTTTAGGGTCGACGTTGGCCATACGTACTCCTTAGCTTGGCACTGTACCATGCAGGGCGATCTAGGAAAAGAGACAACCCGAAGGCCGTCTCAGACGCTGAGTACTCCTCTAAGTTGTCCTGTAAACTCGCATGGTGATTCTATCCCGTGACAGTGCCGAAGAGATCTGTTCTGCGGAATAGGCAGCGAGGCTGGTGTCAGCGAGAATTGGCAGTTGAGTGCTGTGGACCTGCACCGCCTCGGGCCGAGCCCACTGCACTTGGTCCACATTGTGACCGTGAAAGTCACTGGGGATCGGCCCATTGGCTCTGGCTCTAAAGCTCAACACCATGTAGTGGACCCCCAGGATTGGACACCTGGCTTAGGGAAGCGCTAGGGTCTAGAAAGGGGGACCACGATGAACCAGCGACGCAAGTTCTCACCAGCCTTCAAAGCCCAAGTGGTGCTGGAAGTCGTAGCCGGGGTCAAGAGCCCCGCCCAAGCCGGTCGGGACTACCAGATCAAGGACTCCCTCCTGTCTCAGTGGAAGCAGGAGTTCCTCGCACACGCCCCACGGGTGTTTGAGCCAGGGAAGGCCCATGACCCATGCGCCGTCCGCATCGCCGCGCTGGAGCGTTTGGTGGGCCGGCTGACCCTGGAGCTGGAGATGGCAAAAAAAGCCGCACTGCTCTGGAGCTCTGCCCGGACCAGAAACGGGAGCTGGTAGTCATGCTGACGCGCGCCGAGCCCGATCCGATAGATCAGGCGTGTGCCGTAGTGGGACTCCCGCGCCGCTCCTACTACCACGAGCAGAGCCCCGGGGAGGACCTAATACCCAGGAGCTGGCCTAGTCCAGAGCCCACGCCGGCGCCCAGCAGGGCAATAGGTCCTTCAATGCCGGCGGAACCGCCAGAGCCAATAGTAGCTGCTGCCGCCAGGGTCTTGGCCGCCACCGCCCCGCTGCGCAGCCGCCCCCCGCCCAGTGCCACCGCCTTGATCACCACCGGCACCCCATGCCCGGCGGCATCGGCGGCAAAGCGCCTGGCCAGCAGGCTGCCCAGGAGAGCTCCAGCCGCTGGCAGGAGCGGGCGCAGCCACCAGGCACTGCTTCCCCGGCTAGCGTGTGAGAGAAACTGGGCTAAGAGGCGGAACACCGCTGCTGCTACCCCGGTGGCGAGGCCAATGAGGAACGCCGCCACTACCTGCCGCTGACCTTCAGTGAGTCTGAGCCGAACAGCTGCAGTGCGCACGGCGCCCACGGTAACACCGGGGAAGGGGAGGGTCAAGACGGCTTAACTTTTCTTTCTGAAGCCCTGGCACAGTGCTAGCTAGGTGGCAGCAGTTGCCACCAGGGAAGGGGCTCAGGTAAGGTACGGAGGTGTTATGCAGCGCAAAGGATTCATGATTATTGCGTTAGTGGCGGTGCTGGCGGCGCCGGCGCTGGCCACCAATGTAGTTCCGGAGCAGGTTTTGCACCTGGGCAGTATCTTCGTAGGGCAGCTAGAGGTGGGCGACGAGGTCTATGAAGATGGGACCTTTTTTGATGCCTACGCCTTCCAGGGGCGGGCCGGACAGCTGATTGACGTGGTCATGGCCGCCCAGTTCGACACCTATCTGATCCTGATGGGGCCCGATGGCGATTTTCTGGCGTCAGATGACGACTCTGGCGGCGATACTAACTCCCGGCTGGTGTACTTGCTTCCTGAAGACGGCAGCTACACCATTTTGGCCAACTCTTATGATGTGGCCACCGGTACCTACTCCCTGAAGCTCAACGAGGCCAGCCTGGAGGCCCTGGGCTATGAACCCTTTGTGGCGCCGGAGCTGGCAGTCGTGTCTATCCAGCCGGTTATTGTGCAGGGGCCAGGCGGGATAGGTGGCTCGCAGCTCAGCGCGGCTGAGGTGCTGGAGCAGATCCAGCTCACTGGCGAAATCTTTACCCAGTGCGGCATTGAAATCCACCTGGCTGGTGCTCCGGTCGTTACCCAGCTACCGGGTGCGGAAGATGGCATTTTCATCGCGGAGACTGGCTTCTCGGCCGACGAGGAGGTAGTACTCACCAGCTCCGCCCGGCGGCCGGTAGAGGACCGGGTGGTGACGGCGTTCTTCGTAGGTGAGTTTGAGGGCACAGACCTATTGGGCATTGCTTACCCACCTGAGGACGCTGGCCGGCGCACGGCGTTCCTGGTAGCTGACGACACTGTGGGCACCACTGCGTTCCCCCACGAGCTGGGCCATGTGCTGGGGCTGCCTCACCATCCTGACGGCATTAATTTGATGCATGCCACCACCCCCACCCCCCGGCTGCTGGATGCCGAGCAGTGCACGACCATGCGCTCTGACCCCTTCTTCGTCAACAACCTCTCTGGCCGGCCGCTGGTGGCCGACGCTGCCAGTAGGATCGATGCAGTGCTGGCCGGCACGTCGGTGGGGACTGACGAGGTGCTGCTGCCTGATCTGACTGCACTAGTTGATGTGCCGGTGATTGTGCTGGGCGACAAGCTATCTGGGATCTTGGATGGTGTCGATGACCAGCTGGAGGATGGCACCTTC
>JACQHA010000448.1 GCA_016199255.1 Deinococcus sp. | reverse complement strand
GTAATCCTGGGACAGCACCTCCAGCAAACTGGCCCGGGTCACCCTGGTGAGCAGGCCAGTAGAGTAGCTGCCCAGCACCAGCGCAGGCAACACCAGGTGAGCGAGGGCATCGCAAAAGGTGCCAAACTGCCCGGCGATGAGACTGTCTAAGAGATACAGCCCGCTGAACCGGGGTGGGGCGCCGGCGCCCACGCTCAAGCGCCCTGGCCCCGGAAGCAGGCGCAGCCGGAAATAGAGCAGGAAGAGTCCCGCTAGCCCCAGCCAGAATACTGGCGCCGACACGCCAATGAGGGACACTAAACGGGCCAGGTGGTCGGCTGAGCGGCCGCGCCGCACTGCGGACAGAACTCCCAGGGGGATGCCTACCGAAAGGCTCACCAGTAGGGCCAAAGTGGCCAGCTCGACGGTGGCCGGCAGGAAAGTCCCCAGGTCAGTGGCCACTGGCCGCCTGGTGGCAATAGAGCGGCCCAGGTTGCCGCTTAAGAGATTGCGCAGGTAAATCAGGTACTGCACCACCAGCGGCCGGTCCAGGCCCCATTCCTGCTTAAAGGCGGCGACGATCCCTGGCTCCTCCACGGCGCGCTGTCCCAGATTAGCCGCGGCCACGTCGCCGGGCAGGGCGTGGGTAATCACAAAGCTGATGGTGATAATGCCCCACAGTAGCGGCACCATCTGGAACAAGCGTCGCAGCGCGTATCTGGCCCAGGACATGCCACCCTTAACATACAACGGGGGCCGGCTTAACCGGCCCCCGACTGAGCTTGCACCAGGCTAGAGCCCAGTGACGGTGTAGGCGTCTAGAGTCCACAGTGGGTTATAGACATAACCCTGGACGCTGGCGCGCACCCCGATCTGGATGCCTGGCTGGATAAACGGCACCCAGGGCCCGCGCACTTGCAGGATCTCCTGGATGCGACCGAAGAGCTCAGCGCGGTTCGGATCGTTCACCTCCACCTGCACCTGGGCTTTCAGCTGGGTCAGCTCTGGGTCGTGCTCTTCAGCCCAGCGGGCCCGCCGCCCCAGTAGCTCGCCAGGTAGGAAGGGGATATAGTCCAGGGCGTCCAGGAAGTCAGGCGCCCAGAACCACAGGGTGAAGCCGTTCTCGGCGGCGCGGTACTGTGCCAGGGCAGTGGTGAACTCAGTGGGCCGCAAGGTCACGTTGATGCCCACCTCTGCCAGGTCAGCCTGCACTTTCTGGGCCATGGCGTCAAAGTCCAGGCCGCTGAAGCTGAAGGCCGTGGGGTACTCCAGCACAGTGTCGAAGCCGCTGGCGTACCCAGCCTGGGCCAATAGGGCTCTGGCCTGGTCCTGGTTCTGGACATAGGCTCTTTCTACCGGCAGCGCCCCCGCCAGGCCAATGGGGATCACCGACGGGGGAGAGACAGCACCTAGGCTAGAGAGGGACCGCAAGCCCTCATAATCCAGGGCCTGGCGTACCGCCTGGCGCACCAGGTCGTTGCTCAGCGGGCCGCCGAGTGCCGGATCCTGGTTCAGGAGCAGGAAGAACACGTTGAGTGACGGCGCTTCCACCACCCGCACCTGAGGGTTCTGGCGCAGGCTGGCGGCCTGGTCGGCGCTGAGGTCCAGGGCAATGTCAATGTCCCCGGCCTCCAGCGTCAGCTTCTGGGTAGCGGCCTGGGGGATAATGCGCAGGATGAAGCCCTCCAGGGGCGCCGGGCCGCGGAAGTAGTTGGGGTTGCGGCGCAGGCGGATCTCATTGCCCCGCTCCACTGCCTCCAGGGTATAAGACCCAGTGCCCGCCGAGGTGGTGTTGAGGAACTCCTCAGCCTGGTCGCTCTGGTCAGTGGTGCCCCCGTTAGCCTGGACCGTGGCACTGTCCAGCACGCTAAAGGCGCTGTTGGTCAGCTTGGTGAGAATCGCCGGGTCCGGGGCCGTGAGCGTGATGACCACTGTGCGGTCATCGCTGGCCTCGATGCTGGCAATGGTCCCTGCCAAGAAAGAGGGGTTCCCCTGGATGCCAATCAGCCGCTGGTACGACCAGGCGACGTCGGCAGCGTGCAGCGCATTGCCGCTGTGGAAGGTCACTCCCTCCCGCAAGGTGAAAGTGTAGGTCAGGCCATCACTGGAAATAGTCCAGGATTCAGCCAGGTCGGGGATCACCGGCGCCAGCTGGTCGCTAGGCAGGGTGACCAGCGTGTTGTAGAGGACCTTGTTGGCAATGTTGCTGGCAATCTCAAAGGCCCGGCCGGGGTCCAAGGTCTTAATGTCAAATGAGGTGGCCGCCACCAGGGTGCTTTCCCGGGGCAGCGTCTGGCCCTGCCCCAGGGACCCTGTAGCCACCAATAGGACTAGGGCAATGGCTGCCCCCCACCACTTGCTTCCCTTGATAGTCACGTTCTACCTCCTTTGGAAATAGCCATACCCAGTATACACGATAGGAATACTTTGGATTAGTCCCTTACTGAGCCCGGGTGCAGGAGACAAAGCGCACCGGCAGCGCAGTGCGGGTGGTGATGTTGCCGGCGGGGCTCTTTTCCGCCAGCACCAGGTACTGGCTGCCAAAGGGCCGCCCTAGTGGCATCACCAGCCGCCCGCCGGGCCTGAGCTGCTCTAAAAGTGGCGGCGGGATCTGGGACACGGCGGCGGTAACGAGAATCCTATCAAAGGGGGCACGTTCCGGCCAGCCCAGCCAGCCGTCGGCAATGCGCACCTGGACATTTTCATAGCCCAGGCGCTTCAAGCGCTCCTGAGCAGCAGTGCCCAGCTCGGGGATGATCTCCACCGAGTACACCTGGGCTACCAGCTCGGCCAGCACTGCCGCCTGGTAGCCGCTGCCGGTGCCGATTTCCAGCACCCGGTGCTGGGGCAGGGGCGCCAGCAGCTCGGTCATGTAGGCCACGATGTAGGGCTGGCTAATGGTCTGGCCGAAGCCGATTTCCAGGGGCCGGTCGTCGTAGGCATCGTCTACGTATTCCGGGGGGACGAACTGGTGGCGGGGCACGGTGCGCAGCGCCTCTAGCACCCTGGGGTCATGCACCCCCCTGGCCACAATCTGGTACTCGATCATTACCTGCTGCTCTGCCATTAAGGAATCACCAGCGCAGTAAACCACCCAGGCCGCCCCGCTCCTGGAGTGCGCTGCCTGCCTTGTCCCGCACCTGCTCGAAGCTCGCCCCGTAGCGATGCGCCAGCTCTCCCAATAGAGACCCCAGGTCTGCTGGCTCAGTGGGTAGGCGGCAGGAGGGGCAGGTGGCCGGGGTGGCAGTGACGTAGCCGCACTGGGCGCAGCGCCCGGCTGGCTCAGGGAACTTCTCAATAGCCAGCACCTGGTGCAGCCGGCCTTGCTGCAAAGCTACCAGGGTCTCGTCGCGTCCCACCACGCCCCGGTCGGGCCGCAGTACCTGCTCTAAGAGACGCTGCTCCGCCTGGCGCTCTGAGCGCCCTGCTAGCT
>JACQHA010000459.1 GCA_016199255.1 Deinococcus sp. | reverse complement strand
TCGCCAAAGATCCACAAGAAAAGCATGTTGGACACCAGGTGCCACAGGCTGCCGTGCAGGAAGATGGCAGTCAGCGCCGTAAGCGGGCGGTCAGGAAACAGCGCTGGGATCAAGGCAAAGTTGGCATCGAAGGTGCCTAGTCTCAAGAAGTTGCCTCCGCACCTGAACCCTGTGGCGTGCTGGGTCAGTTGATAGAGAAACACCCCGGTGGTCACCAGCAGCAAGGTCTTGGTGATGACCGCCGGCCGGCGGGAGGGGATGTTATCGCGGATCGGTATCACAAGGGCAATTCTAGCTCAGGCCCTTACTGCCCCCCGCTCACCAGCCGGGTGAAGTCCAGCCGGATCAACAGGGTGCTGACGCTGCCTGTGGCAGCGTTGCTGACCTGAAGCGAGATCTCGGGCGAAAGCAACAGATCAGGGAACCGCAAGGTGCCGGCCAGCGAGAGGTTCTGGGCCTGGCTGGTACTGGGGTCAAAAGTGGCGCCAGCGGTGAGTTCGATGCCCGCCAGCGCCAGAGTGGCGCTGGGAGAGATGCGCAGGCTGCTGCCCGGGGAAAGATCGGCGGTGGTGTTCAGCCGTACTGTCACCTCGTCGGACAGCGAGAACTCCGCCACGCTGCTCAGGGTGAGCAAGGTGGCGATGGGTACCAGCGAGGTTTGCGACACAGCGCCCACCAGCACCCCCTGATCGGCAGCGGCAGTGCGCGCCAGGGAAAGGGCCGGGCGGGACTGCGGCTCTAGGCGCACCACTAGCGAGGCGATGACTGAGAGATTAGGCGATAGCTCAAAAGTGGCGTCTACCGGCAGGGTGATGGTGGCGGTGGTTACCTCGTTGCTGGAGGCGCCGGCGCCAGCGGCGCGGGAGAAAGCGGTGGTGGTGACGTTGAGCTCTGGCAAGAAGCGCACCGTCAGCGCCTCAGTAGGCTGGGCCGTGGCCAGCAGGCGCAGGGAGAAGTCGAAGACGTTGATGTCTTCGGACACAATGCCGGTGTGCAGAGTGCTGAGGGAGCGCTCGAGGGAGAGGCCGGTGCTCAGCTCACCGCTCAGGCTCAGGCCGGCTGGGTCCTGGAACAGGTTGAAGCGCTCGCCGGTGCGCAGTTCCAGCGACTGCACGCTGAGAAATGACGCGAGATGCTGGTTGGCCGAGAGGTTGAAATCGCCCAGCACAAACGAGAGCCGTTCCTGTTCCAGGCAGCGCTCAGTGAGGGGCGCGGTGTCCAGGCCGCAGAGCGTGGCCAGCTCCAGAGTACTAGGGAGGCTTACCGTAGCTCCCTCGCTCTGGGCCAGGGCCGCTCCCATAAGACTTAGCATCAGGAAAGCTGTTAGCGCCTGCTGTTTCACAAGCCACCCCCCGGGCGCACCGCCCCCTTGTCCTTAGCAGTATAGCGCTTCTAGCATCGACTGGCGCTAGGGGGCAGGGCCTTACTTGACACTGTGGGGGGGGTGTGTTACCCTGCCAGCGATCAGAACTGACCGGTCAGTTCTGAAAACAAGGAGAATGAAGCGTACCATTGTAAAGATGAACCATCTGCCGCAGGACCGGTCCGGGTCAGGTCGGCGGGCGAGGAGGTATTGGGAATGAGTAAGACAATACGGGCTGCCCTAATAGTCCTGACGGCGGTCCTGCTACTGTTGCCCGGCGCTGGACCGGCGGGGCGGGGTGGCCCTGGTATGGCCTTGGCCCAGGCGGGCACCACCAGTCAGGGCACTACTGGGCAGGTGGTGCAGCGCACCAGGCGACGTTCGCTGCCTAGTACCACTACCAGCACCACCAGGACCAGGACCACTAGCACCAGCCGCACCGGCCAGAGCACCGGGGCTACCACCAGCTCTACCAGATCAACCACGCTGCGCACCCGCAGCACTACCGGTACGGGCACCTCTAGTGACTTTAGCGCCCGCATTGGTGTGGGCACCACCAGCCGGAGTTCTTTGACTAGCGGCTCTACTCTGTCTAGCCGCACTTCCCGGCTAAGCCCGACTACTACCAGGCGCACTAGCACCAGTTCGCTTTCGTCGCGGCTGGGGAGCAGCTCCTTGTCCTCGCGGTC
>JACQHA010000447.1 GCA_016199255.1 Deinococcus sp. | reverse complement strand
CGGATGCCGCCCTTGGCCGGGCCCCGGGCGATGGAGTGCTGCACTCGATAGCCAGTGAAGAACTTCACCGAGCCATCGTCTAGCTTGGTGGGCACCGCCACCACCAGCACCCGGCGTGGGTTGCGCAAGTACTCCAGCGAGGCTAGGTCCAGGCGCAGGTACGGTATGGTGCGCTCAATGCGATCGAGAAACTCCCCCCACAGCCCCCAGTTGCCCGGAGGGAGGTACGGCAGGCTCATGGTCGCTTTCCTTTCCCTCGGCCACTCCCAGTTCCTGGTAGATCACTGACGCTAGGGTACTCCGGTTCCCGTCCACCACCAGCTCCCGGCAAATCCGCCCCGGCGGGCCCATAAGAATCAGGATGCGGTCCGCCAGGGCCAGGGCCTCTTCCACATTGTGTGTCACCAAAAGGTAACTGCCGCGCCGCTCCTGGCGCAACCGGGCCAAGAGCTCCCATAAAGTGCGGCGGGTCAGCGCATCTACTGCGGCAAAAGGCTCATCCAATAGAATCACTGGCGCCTGGGAAGCTAAAGCCCGCGCCAGGCCAATGCGCTGGCGCATGCCCCCAGACAGCTCCCAGGGGAAGAGCCGCCCCGCCCCCTCTAGTCCCACGGCTTTCAGATAGCTATCAGGGTCCGGCCCGGCCAGCGCCACATTCTGGCGGGCAGTGAGCCAGGGTAGAAGCCCCGGGTCCTGGAACGCCATCGCCGCCAGCCCCGGCCGGGCAGGCCGGCCATCAATCTGCACCTGGCCGCTGGTGGGCCGTTCCAGGCCGGCAATGAGCCGCAGCAAGGTGGACTTGCCGCAGCCGGAAGGGCCCAACACCGCCACGAGCTCGTCGTCGCCCACGACCAGATCTACCTCTGCCAGGGCAGAGATGGCTCGGGAGCGGGCCCGGTAGGTTTTGGACAGGCTGCAGGCTACCAGGCGGGCAATAGTGTCCTCCTCTGCACCAAAAGGTCACCCTTACTCTAGGCTGATCTCCAGTTGAGCGGTGTCGGCGCTCACCACTGCTGCTACGGTCCCAGCCAGCCCAAAGCGCCGCTCCACGGCGCCCAGGAGCACATCACCCAGGGGCAGCATTGGCTCCAAAGGCAGCTGGGGCAAGAACCCACTGGCCGCTACCCCCACCAGCGCCGGGGCGTCGGCGTTTCTTCCCTCCGGCACCAAAAGCACTACTGGCACTGGCTGCTCCCCACCTGGTACCGCCAAGGGCGCCAGGCGCAACTCGGCAGTGATCTGCTCGTCATCCACTTCCAGAAGCGCCAGGGCTCCGGCACCATCTCTTAGTGCCCCCAGCACCAGCGGCCCCTGGGGCACGTTGTCCAGGCGGAACCGCCCAGCCTCGTTGCTCCGGGTCTCTAGAGGCAGGGCGCCATAAGAGACACTGGCCAGCACCCGCACCGGCACACCGGCGGCCGGCGCGCCGTCTGGGCCGTACACGACGCCGATGACTGCCGACAGCGCCAGAGAGCGCACATCCAGCGCCACGTTGCCCACCGCTACCTGGGGTCGCTCGGGTGCACGATCCCTGGGCTGCTCTGCCTCCTGGCGCACGGTAATGCTCTCGGCTTCCACTGACTCATCGGCTAGTACTTTGCCGATCACCACAATGCTGTCCCCTACCCGCAGGTCGTTGAAGGTAATCGGCGCGCCATTGGCAGCGGTAAACGCCGTGTCCAGCGTGGTGCGCACCACCAGCTCCGCTCGGTCATCAGCTGGGTCTACCTCCAAGACCCCGGTGAAGCCATCGCCAGCATCTTCCAGCACCCTGGTAAGCACCGCCTCAAACTCCACCTGATCACCCTCCACCCCAGGGGAGGCGGAGGGCAGTGAAGGCTCGGCTGGGGCTTCGGGGGCGGGCGAAACTGCCGGGCCTTCCCCCACCCCTTCGGCTACTGGCACTGTCAGCCGGGCAAAGTTGGCCTGGGCACTATAAGGCGCCAGCACCAAGAGCGAGAGCGTCTGGACCCCGCTCGCCAGGGGCAGGTCACGAATGCTGAATTCGCCAAACACGTCAGTCGTTGCCGTGCGGCCATCAACGGTCTGCACGAAGGCGCCAGACACCGCGGCCCCGCCCAGGTCCACCACCTTGCCGCCCAGGCTCACTACTCGGGCGGCTGGCTGCAGCAATGCTACCAAGCTACTGGTGAACAGCGCCGGCTCAGTACGCGCCAGCCCATCGGCCCCAGGCTGCACCTGGGCCAGGTGATTCCACTGGCGGCTGGCGGCGTCGAAAGAGAGCACCTCCCCAGCCTGGGGGAACACCAGCGCCGCTCCCTGGGCAAACCGGGCGCCCCAGGGATAGACCCCGATCACCAGGCCCACCTGCGCACGCCGCCCTAAGGGCGCTGGGTACGCCTCAGAGGCCACCTGGACCAGTGCGAGATCCTCGGGGCCCAGGGCCCCATCGCCATTCAGGTCCGGGGCGCCGGCTGGCAGCTCCACGCTTCCAGCGAACACCAGGCTTACCCCTGGCGCCTGCGGGGACGTCAGCAGTAAAGTGCCATCTTCCTGCGGCGCGATGGCCACCGGCACCAAGCGACTCAGGCGCAGTGGGCTCAGGTCAAAGGTCTCGCCAGCGACAATGGGCCCCAGGTTGCCCAGGCGCAGCGCGCCATACACCCCGCTGGCGCTAGCGGTGCCGTCCCAGGTTACTGTGAGCCCGCCCGCTGCCAGGTCTTCTAAGACAAACCGGCCATCTGGCCCGCTCTGGGCCAGCGCCCCGCCGCCCGAAACCACCACTCCGGCCAGGGGCTGGCCGGCTTCGTCCAGCACCATGCCGCGAACAGCACCAGTCTGAGCCTCGCTGGGGAAGAAGTTGTCTTCTAAGATGCTCGGGTCGGCCGGCTCATCAGCACAGGCCGTCAGGAGCAAGCCAAGAGCCAGGAGCAGACGCTTCATACGGTGCTCCGCGGGGTCATGGGCTCCAGCGTCCCGCCACAGCGCGGGCAGTGCCGCCACTGATCAGAGACTATCAAGTAGCCGCACAGCGGGCAGGGGATGCCCCGCCCCGCCCCTGCCGGCTGGTCTAAGGGAATAGCAACCCACAGGGCGCCATAGAGCCCTGCCCACATCGCCAGCTTCACCCCAATATCCAGGAGAGGATGGGAAAAAGTACGCATGGAGAGCGAAAGAATTACCAGCACCCCCGCCAGCCCCCGCACGAGCGCCACATCCAGCCCCAAATAGCAGGCAATGCCCGCCAAAACCCCCCCCAGCAGGCGACAGTCCCGGGAACGGCGCAGCTGGCGCATTAGGAGCGCCGGTACGCCAGGCGCTGCGTCAACTCTTCCAGGCCCGCCCGGCACGGGCCCTGGGGTAACACTGCCAGCTGCTCCAGTGCCCGCCCTGCCTCGGCTTTGACTTCGTTCCACACTGCCGCTTCAACCCCGTAGCGCTCCAACAGGTTCCGCAAGAGATCCACATCGCCCCCCTGCGCTGCCCGCCGCTGCATGATGGCCTGTGCCATTTCCCGGTCGCTCCCCCGCGCCCGCTCCAGAAGCACCAATAGGGGTAACGTCATCTTCCCCTCGCGCACGTCGCCCCCCACCGGCTTGCCCAGCTCCCGCTCACTGCCCAGGATATCCAAAAGATCATCGGCCATCTGGAACGCTACCCCGAAGGCATAGCCAAAGTCCCACATCTGCTGGCACACCACCTCGCCGGCACCTTGCAGCTGCACCCCGGCCCGGGCACAGGCGGCAATGAGCTCTGCGGTCTTGGCTTCAATGGCCCGCCGGTAGGAAGCGCGGCTCCAGGCCTGGTCTGTGGACAACTCAAACTCCAGGACTTCCCCTTCGCACACCCGGGTGGCTACCTGGGCGAACAGCTTCACCAGGTCGGGCCGCTCCAGCGCAGCCAGCATAGCCAGCGTCCGGGCCAAAAGAAAATCGCCGGACAACACCGAGACGCCTACGCCAAAGCGCTTATAGGCCGCTTCCCGTCCCCGGCGCACGGCGCCATCATCAACCAGGTCATCGTGCAGCAAAGTAGCCGTGTGGAAGAACTCGGCGGCGCCCGCCAGCAGCACATCCCCTTCCACGCCCCGGTCCCAGGCGCCGCTGGAGAGCAGCACAATGGCCGGGCGCAAGCGCTTGCCCCCAGCCAACACAATATCTGAGGTGACGCTAGTCACCAGCCCCACCTCAGAGCGGAGCTCAAGAGCCAGGCGCTGCTCCAGGCG
>JACQHA010000446.1 GCA_016199255.1 Deinococcus sp. | reverse complement strand
GCCGGGTCGCCGGCGGCGATTGCTACCGGGGGCAGGGTGAAGAACCCCAGGTCAGTGGTCTCCCGGGCTAGTTCCTCGTCGTACATCTCCAGCTCTACTGAGGCGGCGAGAATAGCGGTGGGCCCCGCTTTGGCGCCGCCCTGGTAGCTGGTAGTGGCATCGAAAGGCACGGGGAGGAAGACCACCCTGGCCCGGTCAAAATCCTCTGGCACCTGCCGCAGGCCGCAGAAAGTGGCGTAGGAAGCGAGATCGAGGTTTCTGGCCATTATTTCTTCCTCTTCTTGGCTGGGGTGCGAGTGGGGCGCTTGGGGACAATGACCTTGGTGGGCGCTGGCTCCTGGTCCTCGGGCACAAATACCGCCACAGCCAGCACCGTGGTCCAGAGGCCGTCGGGGTGGCCTTTGGCCCACTGGGTCACGTTGCCAGTCTTCACTGGGGAGCCGTGGATCTGGTAGGCCTGTTCCTGCTGGTTCCAGGATTTCTTGGGGTCAAACTTAGCGCCCAACGTGGCGGCCAGCATGGCGGCGGCCAGTTCTTCGGCGTCCTGGCCCGTGGCCTGGCTAGTCTGGCCGTAGGTGTGGTGCTCGGCGAGATAGCCGTACTGTTCCCGGCTCTTGGGTAGGGCGTAGCCGATGGAGGCGGCAATGAGCCGCTGGGGCTCGTCGGTGGCCGCGTCTGCCAGGACGCAGTACACGATCTGGCCGGCGCGGAGCTGCTCTAGCCCAACCTCCTTAGAGACCTGTTTACAGTGCGGTGGGAGGATGCTGGAGACGCGCACCAGGTTACAAGCACTAATGCCAGCGTCGCGCAGCGCCCATTCCAAGGACTGCAGCTTGTGCGGCGCTACGCCCACGCCTTTCGTGAAGAATACCCTCTGTGGAATCAATGCTCTCCCCCTCATCTATATTGGGCGGCGGGTGCCACCGTCCGCGCGATGATACTACAAGCTGGTGTTATACTGGCGTTAGGGTGCCGCTCAGACGAGGGTGCCCGAATTTCTTGTGCGGATGGGCAAGAATCCTAGGAGTCGAATGCAACATTTCATGATTGACGGTTTTCAGGGGTTTCGCTCCCGCTTCGATCACATTCAATTGATTCAAGAGGTGCTGGAAGAGGTCCCGGTGCAGCTCGGGCTGCGGCCTGCCATGCCGGCCTTCCTGCTTCCTTACTATAACGGCGTCGTCCCCGAAGACTGCGGGGTGAGTTCCTTTCTCTTTTTGGTGGGCGGCCACTTTACGCTGCACACTTTTTCTTTCCGTGAGGCGTACTTTGCCGATCTGGTCACGCCCACGGTCTTTGATACCCGGCGCCTGCGCCAGCTGCTGGACACGGCCTTCCCCTGTGCCACTACCACGGTGAATATGGTGGAGCGTGCCCCTGGTTCCCTGCGCAGCGCCACGCCCAATGTGGACACCGATTTCGGGCCACATCTTTTCCTGGATATTGAAGATTATCAAGGCCCAAGGAATATGGATGGCCTCTTTGCCCTCTTCGACCGGCTGCCTTCAGAGATTGGGATGACCCCCATCATGCGCCCCTATATCTTGCGCGGCACCACCTCCGCCGGGCAGCCGGTGCTCAGCGCCATGACCATGATTGCCGAGAGTCACATTAGCCTCCATGTGTTTGAAGGGGAGGGCAAAGCCTACTTTGATCTCTTCTCCTGCCGCTTTTTCGACCGGGGGAAAGTGGTGCCCCGGATCCAGACAGAGCTGCCGGGGCGCTATGTCAATGAGGCGCTGATTGCTCGGGGGAGCAAGTATCGCTTCCTGCGCACTGAGCGCAGCGAGGAACTGGCCAGGTCCAAAAGCTGGCTGGAGGCAGTGCGCCGATAGCGCTACGGATGGCTATCCGTCTCGTGGTCAGTGACGTGGACGGGACGCTTCTGGCGCCTGACCACAGCATCACGCCCCGGGTGCGCACGGCAGTGGCCCGGGCTACGGAGCAGGGCATTAAGGTGGCGCTGGCCAGCGCCCGGCCGCCCCAGGGCCTGGTATGGCTGCTGGCAGAGCTCGGGATCGGGCCGCCCTTCGTGTCGTTTAACGGAGCACTGGTAATGGGTGCCAGCGGGCAGATAGTGGAGCGGCACATCATGGTGCCAGGGACAGCGCAGCAAGTGCTGGCGCTGGCGCAGCAGTACCACCTGACGCCCAATGTGTACGTGGGCCAGCAGTGGTACGTGCCCTGGATGGATGAGCTGGTGGCTGAGGAAGCGCGAGCGGTGCACTGCCAGCCTACAGCGGTGAATGATCTGGAGAAGCTGCTTGCGCCGGGAGTAGAGAAGCTCTTGCTCATGGGGGATCCGGAGCAAGTGGTGCGCTGTCAGGAGGCGGCACAGGCCCGGCTAGGCAGCCAGGTGGCAGTGGCCCGCTCGTACCCAACCTACTTGGAGGTGACCTCGCCGGGCGTAGGGAAGGGTACCGGGCTGCGGGCACTGGCGCGCTGCCTGGGCATTCCCTTGCCCGAAGTTATGGCAGTGGGTGATGGGCAGAACGACGTGGACATGATAACCATCGCTGGGCTGGGGGTAGCTATGGGCCACGCCAGCGAAGAGGTGCGCGCTGCTGCCCGCTTCGTCACTGCCAGCAACGACCAGGACGGCCTAGCGCTGGCTATTGAGCACTGGGCCCTGGGCTAGGCTTGGCCAGCACCGGGGTGTCATGGTACACTCTAAGTTCGGGCTTATTGGCCGCTGGGAGGGTCGTCATGTACGCGGTGATTCAGACTGGTGGGAAGCAGTACCGGGTGGAGCAGGGCCAGACGCTGCGGGTGGAGAAACTGGACCTGGAGCCCGGGGCCTCCTGGGAGACTGACCAGGTATTGCTCATTGGCGGTGAGCAGATCAAGGTGGGCACGCCCACCGTCGCCGGCGCCCGGGTGCGGGCCACAGTGCTGCGCCACGGCAAGGCGCGTAAGGTGATGGTAGAGAAGTTCAAGGCCAAAGTCATGTACCGGCGCCGCAAGGGCCACCGCCAGCAGTTCAGCGAGATCCGGATCGAGG
>JACQHA010000445.1 GCA_016199255.1 Deinococcus sp. | reverse complement strand
TGCACCTGGCCGGCGAACGCGGGCCGCAACCTGGGCAGCCGGGAAGCCCCCCGATTGACTTCCGAGAGGTTCGAATCCTCTTGCCCAGATCAGCATAACTTCCCGAGACCTCCAGCTACTGGGGGGCTCACCTGACTCAAGGAGGGTCACGTGTGGAGATTGGTTATAGGCATTGCCCTAGTAGGGGCGCTCCTGGGCGCCCAGGCACAGGATGCGGCAGCTGTTGCCCAGGCCCACGCCGCCGCTCTGAAAGATCAGGACACCCTCCGCATTGGCTTTGTCACCGACGTAGGGGAGCTCTTTGACGATAGCTTCAACGAGGGAGTGTTCGAAGGAGTGGTGGCTGCTGCCAGTGAGCTAACGGCGATGGGCTATAGAGTCGTGGCCGGCCCCGACCAGGGGGCGGTGATTGTCACGCCACTGGGCTCCAGCAGTGTGGTGTTCCTGGAGGAGTTTGCCTCGTTCGCCCAGGCAGGCTTCGACTTTGTGGTGGCCACCGGGTTCCTGAGCGTCAATGAGGTCCGGCTGGCGGCGGAGCGCTTCCCCGGCACCTTCTTCATTGGCATTGACCAGGGGCATGAGGGGTTACCTAACTTGCAGGGTGTCCTCTACCCTGAGGACCAGCGCGGCTTTTTAGCTGGCGCCTTCGCCGCCAGCCTGTCCCAGTCAGGCACGGTGGGCGTGGTGTACGGCCCACCCATCCCACCAGTGGCGCTCTTCGACACCGGCTTCCAGGCCGGGGTGCGCTTCGCCCAGCCAGAGGTGAGGGTGCTGACGGTATTCGCCTCCAGCTTTACCGACCCCGAGTTCGGCACCCGCACTGCTGCCGCCATGATCGACCAGGGGGCAGATCTGATTGTGGGCGCTGGCGGCATCACCGGCAACGGGGCCATTGAGGAGGCCTGTGGCCGGGGGGTGCGAGTCATGGGCGTGGACGTAGACCAGTTCTTCAGCCTGCCCTCGGTGCAGCCTTGCATTGTCACCAGCGCCATTAAGGGCCTCAGCCGGGCGGCCCAGGACGCCATTGTGTACCCGGTGCTCAGTGGCACCTTCCAGAGCGGGACGGTGTTTGGCACCGTGGGCCTGGCACCCTTCCACAACTTTGAGGGGCTACTTCCTCAGGCAGCGCTAGACACAGTGGCCCGCGCCCAGGCCGGGCTGGCCGACGGGTCCATCACCATCCCCTAAGGCGCCGGGGGGGCCAGGTGAACCCTGGCCCCCCCTTAGCTCTAGCAGCAGTCCGGACAGCAGGGACCACAACAGCAGCAACGTGCCGACTGGGCGGTCTGGCCCTGGCGGGGGCTGCAGCACGACTCTGCCTGCTTAACGACTTTCACTTCCTGCTCCACAATTTACCTCCTGCTGACTGCTGGCATTGGCCAGCCCAATCCCCGACCTGATCAGCCTCCACCAGCAAGCCCGGGCCGGGTTGAAGTGCTCCTGGCAGTGAATGCGCCCACCTCCTTATATCAATCGATCTGGATTCATCGATGAATCCCGGGTTTTTATACTGCCCTAGCGGCAGCATTCCTCAGCGAAGCCCCGCAACACCTCCTGCAGCGCCCGGAGCGCTGGGGCAGTGGGCTTATAACAGATGCAGCGCCCCTGGCGCTCTGCCTCCACCAGGCCGGCGTGCTTCAGCACCGCCAGGTGATGGGAGACGGTAGACTGGGGCAGCTCCAGCTCCTCCACCACCGTGCCGCAGTAACAGCCCTGGGCCAGTGCCAGGCGAAAGATCTCCAGGCGCTTGGCATCGCCCAGGGCCTGGAACATGGCCGCCAGCTCCTGGTCGCTAAACGCCTTCCTCATCACCCTCCGCAAATCCATCGAGAATCATGGATGGATGATATCCTCCCTCCTGCGCGCTGTCAAGTGCCACCTGGTACAGTAAGGCGATGAGATCGCTGCTGCAGGACCCCAATCAGTGGCGGCGGCGCACCGCAGTCGCCCTCGTTATTAGCCTGGTAGCCTCTAGCCTGTTCCTGTGGCTGACCTGGCAGCCAGGCACCGGGGCGGCCCTTGGCCAGCTCAAGCCGCTGGCGCTGTTGCCGGTGCTGGGGCTCCTGGCGCTGCTCCTGGGCGCTGAGGCTATGCGCCTGAAGACCATGACTGGCCGGTCGCTCTCGTTCCTGGCTGGTCTCCGCATTGCTGTTGTTGGTAACTTTGTCTCCGGCATTACCCCCACCAATGCCGGCGGCGCGCCCATTCGCGCCGTGCTCCTGGTACGGCATGGAGTGAGCGCCACCCGGGCAGCGGGAGTGGTGGTGTCTGAGTCGGTGGCGGACCTGCTCTGCCTGGTGCTGCTAGGGCCTGCGGCGCTGCTCTCGGCCCGGGGCGGTTTACTACCCCGGCTGCCCGGCATTGCCTCGGTGGCAGGCTTGCTGCTCATTGCCATTCCCACGGGCTACCTGCTCTACCACCCCCGGTGGCTACGCACCGCCGCGGCCCGGGCTCTGGGCTGGCTGGCGCAGCGGGGCTGGCGCGCCGCCAGCCGCTCCCGGCCGCGCATCTTGCGCAGCATCAAAGAATTCCAGGGGGCGCTGCGCGCCTACTGGGGCCACGACTGGTGGCGGCTGGTGGGTGGGGTGGGGTGGACGCTGGTGCTGTGGGGCGCCCGATTCGCCATTTTGCCAGCCATTGTCTGGGGCCTGGGGCTCCCGGTGGCGTTCTGGCCACTAGTGGTGCGGCAGGTGATTGCCTACGTGATCCTGCTCTTTCCCCCTACCCCGGGGGGCAGCGGCGTAGCCGAGGGCATCTTCCCGTGGATGTTCCGGGACCTCATTCCGGCAGATTTCCTGGGCCCGGCGGGGGTGCTGTGGCGCATTTGTAACTACCACATCTTCATTGTGCTGGGCGCCCTGCTCACCGCCCGGCAGGCCGCTGCAATAGTAGCAGCACCGTCATCCCCGCCGGCGGCAGCGCCGGAAAGGCGTAGCGGCACGCCAGCGGCCTGAGGCCGACGGCCTGGGCCTCTTGCCACAGCGCCTGGGGGACGCGGGGGTGCACCGGCAGCTGGGGGCTGGCCAAGAGCCGGTAGGCGTGTCCCAGAGGACTGAGGGCATTGGGGGCGCTAATCAGGAGATAGCCTCCGGGCACAGTGAGCCCCGCCAGTTCCCGAAGCAGCGGCGCTGCCGAGGGGTAGTAGTCCAAGACTCCCACGCAAGTCACCAGCTGGAACCGCTGGCTAGCGAGCAGGGCTCGCTGTGGCACAAACTGCATTGCTAGCCCGGCGCGCCGGGCCTTTTCTCTCGCCAGGGCCAGCATCCTCTCCGCAGGGTCATACGCCGTCACCTGGTAGCCGCGCTGCGCCAGTGCCAGCGCCACCCGCCCCGAGCCGCAGCCATAGTCCAGCGCCTGGTCTGCTGGGGGCAGCAGCTGCAGCAGCGCTTGCAGCTCCGCCCGGCCAATAAAGCGGGTGAAGAGGTTGCGGTCGTACACCCGGGCGCGGTGGTTGTAGTGGGCTACTACCCGAGCGAGCTCCGGCGGGCGTGGGCGCAACGGCCACATAGGGGCCACCTTAGCACAAGCTGGGCTTCGTGGTAGCATGGGCCAGCTATGGACCGGCCAGAGCAACCCCAGGATGCTGAGCTGCTGGCTCAGCTGAAGCGCCAGAACGAGCTGGTCAGAGAGCGGCTCCAGGAGGCACCGGAACGCGACCAGGCCCTGCGCCAGCGGCTGCGCGCCGCGCGGCTGCCGCTGCGCGACCGGGCTTTGCGCCAGTGGCGCAAGTCGCTGACGGTGGACGACCGGCAGCAGCGCTACATCCGGGACTACGCCCAGGGAGTGGGGAAGCTGCTCGGAATACACATCTCCGACGAGAAACTGCTGCTGGCGCTCGTTGAGCTGCTGCGGGAGGATGGGGCGGTGCAGGAGCGGGTCGCGTTTTTGCTGGCGGAGCGCTTCTAGCCATGGCAGCGGACGCGCCCTATGCGGCGCAGCTGTTCCAGGAGCTTCGGGAGAAGTTCCTGCGCTACGTGCGCCTGGAGCGGGG
>JACQHA010000436.1 GCA_016199255.1 Deinococcus sp. | reverse complement strand
CCTTGAGGAACCGGGCGGGGATGATCCGGTCAGTGTCAATATCATGGCCCCGCAGGGGAATGGCTCTGCCTGCCACCTGCAGCACCCGGCTCATAAAAGCTCCCGTACATCGCTGACCACACCAGTGACGGCAGCAGCGGCTACCATTGCCGGGCTCATTAACAGTGTCCGCCCAGTGGGGCTCCCTTGCCGCCCCTTGAAGTTGCGGTTGGATGACGAGGCGCAGATCTCCCGCCCCTCCAGCTGGTCCGGGTTCATGGCCAGGCACATGGAGCAGCCGGCGCCCCGCCACTGGAAGCCAGCCGCCAAGAAGATCTCGTGCAGTCCCTCGGCCTCCGCGGCCCGGCGCACCTGCTGCGAGCCAGGCACTACCAGGGCCTTCACCCCCCGGGCCACCTGGCGGCCCCGCACGACCTTAGCTGCCTCCCGCAGGTCGGACAAGCGGCTATTGGTGCAGGAGCCAATGAAGGCCACGTCGATTTTCGTGCCCACAATGGGCTGGCCGGGCTGAAAGGACATGAACTGCAGCGCTTCCTGGACGCTAGAGTGCTCGCTCTCCGGGAAGGCTTCTGGGGCAGGAATTTTCTCCAAGACCCCAATGGCCTGGCCAGGGTTAATGCCCCAGGTCACCGTCGGCTCGATGCTGGAGCCATCGAGCGCTACCTCATGGTCATAGCTGGCATCGGGATCTGAACCCATGGCGCGCCACCACTGTACGGCGCGCTCAAACGCCTGGCCATGGGGAGCAAAGGGCCGGCCGCGCAGGTAACTAATAGTGGTCTGGTCGGGATTGACATAGCCTACCCGGGCGCCCCCCTCGATGCTCATGTTGCACATGGTCAGGCGCTCTTCCATGGACATGCGCTCCACCACTGGGCCAGCGTATTCGTAGGCATAACCCACGCCGCCCTTTACCCCCAGGCGGCGGATAATGGTGAGGGTCAGGTCCTTGGCGTAGACACCGGGGCGCAAGTGCCCGGTGACGCGAATGCGCCGCACCTTGGGCCGGCTCATGGCCAGGCACTGAGAGGCCAGCACGTCCGCCACCTGGGTAGTGCCAATGCCAAAGGCAATAGCTCCCAAGGCGCCATGGGTGCTGGTGTGGCTATCGCCGCAAGCAATAGTCATGCCCGGCTGGGTCAGCCCCTGCTCCGGGCCGATCACGTGCACGATCCCCTGCTGCTCGTCCTGCAAGTTGAAGAGCCTGATGCCAAACTGGGCGCAGTTCTTCTCCAGGGCGTGCATCATCTCCTCGGCCATGGCATCGGCAAAGGGCCGGCGCTGGTCCAAAGTAGGAACAATATGGTCCACTGTGGCCACGGTGCGCTCTGGGAAGAGCACTTTCAGGCTCCGCTCCCGAAGCGACTGGAACGCCTGGGGACTGGTGACCTCGTGGATCAGGTGCAGCCCTATAAAAAGCTGGGTCTGGCCAGAGGACAGCTCCCGCACCGCATGAGCGTCCCACACTTTATTAAACAAGCTCTTGCCCATATACTCCCGCCTGGTCTCACCTGCCAGGTGGCGAATATTGTAGCACCGGAGGGCACGGCATGCCGTGCCCCTACTTTTCTGCCAGGACATCCAGGTCGCCAGGCTGGTAGCGGAACTGGCGGTTCATTTCCATGCCCCAGGACTGGGGCATCAGGACAAACTCGCCACTGGCAGTGGCATACACTGTGCCGGCATCGTCCCTGATCTCTCCTATCCCCTGGGCGCTGCGCTGGGTGCCAGACTCTTTTCTCCCTACAATGGTCACCGGCTGGCCAGTAGGCAGGGGTCTATGGTAGCGCACCGCCAGCTCCCTGGTGACCGGAAAGCGCCCGCTGGCCACTGCCACTGCCCAGAAAATGGCCTCATCTAGTAAGCCAGAGATCACCCCACCGTGTACCCGGTCGGGATAGCCGGTGTGCTCCAGCGCCGCAGTAAACCGCGCCTCCACCCGGTCCTCATAGGCTAGCCAGCGCAGGCGGTAGGCATGGGGGTTGGTGCTGGTTTCGCCGCACACCACGCAACTGGGGACAATAGGCAATGGCCGGGGCCACTGGGACACAATGCCCTCCTTAGGGGCCAGGGGAAGAGGGCGGCTCCACCTGGGCCTCTAGAGCAGTCAGCTCCTGCGCCAAAAGGTGCTGCTCCTGGGCAGCCCGGGCCAGCTGGGTCTCAAGATTCACCAGCTGGCGGCTGATCCCGTCCAAGACGGCGCTAGTGGCAGAGAGCCGCTCTTGGGTGCTGCTGAATTCAGCGCGCAGCGCTACCAGCTCGCTAGAGAGCTGCTGGCGCTGGTCCTGGAGCGCCTGCACCACCTCTTGGTCCGAGGCCGCCCGGTCTACTTGCTGCTGCAAGCTGCTGAGCTGGGCCTGGTAGCTCTGCAAAAGCTGGTCCACCAGCCGCCTCTGCTCCTCCAGGGACTGCCGGGCGGCGCTTAAATCGGTGGCCAGCTGGCCCAGGCGCACACTGAGGGCATATACCCCGGCGCCCAGTACCACAATGAGCGCTGCCAGTATTAAGGTCCGCGCAGGCCCCACCTCCTTATGGTGGCGGTTATTATAGCGCCCCCGGCAGCTTGTCCGCCCCAATAAGGGGTGATAGACTGCCGGCAGTGTGGCAGATTCGGAATTTCTCCATCATTGCCCATGTTGACCACGGCAAGTCCACTTTAGCGGACCGCATCCTGGACCTGACTACCGGCACTGACATCAGGGACAAGCGGGAGCAGCGGCTGGACACCTTGGACCTGGAGCGGGAGCGGGGCATTACCATCAAGGCCAGCCCGGTGCGCTTGGGATACCGGGCCAGAGATGGCCGGGAGTATATCTTCCACCTGATCGACACCCCTGGCCACGTGGACTTCAACTACGAGGTGAACCGCTCTTTGGCTGCCTGTGAAGGAGTGTTACTGGTCATTGACGCCTCCCAGGGAGTGGAGGCGCAGACGATTGTGAACGCCTATTTGGCCATTGACCACAACCTGGTGATTATTCCGGTTATCAATAAGATTGATCTGCCCAATGCCAACCCCGAGCAGGTGCGCAAAGAGCTGGAAGACATTCTGGGCATCCCGGGCGACGAGGCGTTACTAGTGAGCGCCCGAACCGGCCAGGGAGTCCCTGAAGTGCTGGAAGCTATTGTCCAGCGCATCCCCGCCCCTGCTGGCCGAATAGATGCTCGCCTGCGGGCATTGATCTTCGACTCGTTCTATGACTCCTACCAGGGGGTCATTCCCTTCATCTGCGTGAAAGAGGGCGAGGTCAGGCCTGGCCAGATCATCCAGGCCATGTCCAGCGGCCGCACTTTCCAGGTCACCCAGGTGGGCTACTTCGACCCCGGCCTGCAGAAAGGGGAGAAGCTGAGTGCCGGCGAGGTAGGCTGGCTCACTGCCGGGATCAAGACCATTGGCGAGGTGCCAGTCGGCGACACCTTGACCCGATCAGACGCGCCGGCGAGCACTCCCCTGCTCGGCTACCGGCCAGCCAAGCCGGTGATCTTCGCCGGCCTGTATCCCGTGGAGCCGGAGGAGTATGAAGCCCTGAAGGAGGCCCTGGAGAAACTGCAGCTCAATGACGCGGCGCTGAGCTTTGAGCCGGAGACTTCCCAGGCGCTAAACTTTGGCTTCCGCTGCGGCTTTTTGGGCCTGCTCCATGCCGAGATCGTGCAGGAGCGCCTGGAGCGCGAGTTCAATTTAAATCTCATTGCCACCGCCCCGGCGGTGGTGTACCAGGTGAATTTAACCAGCGGCCAGACTATCACCATTGACAACCCGGCCAAGCTCCCTGAGCCGGAGGCCATTGCCTCTATTGAAGAGCCCTACATCAAGCTGTCTCTGATTACCCCGCAGGAGTACGTGGGAAACGTCATGCAGCTCACCCAGGAGCGGCGCGGGATGCTGAAGACCATGAATTACCTGGGGCGGCGGGTGGAGCTGGTCTATGAGGTGCCTTTTGGCGAGGTGCTGTTCGACTTCCACGACCGGCTGAAGTCTTTGTCCCGGGGCTATGCTTCCATGGACTACGAGCAGATTGGCTACAGAGAGGGCAAGCTGCAGAAAGTGGAAGTGCTGGTGAACGAGGAGCTGGTGGATGCCCTGTCTTTTATTATCCATGTGGACAAGGCTTACCCCCTGGCCCGCCGCTTAGTGGACAAGCTGGCTGAGGTGATTCCCCGCCAGCAGTTTGCGGTGCCCGTTCAGGCCAAGACCGGTGGGCGTATTATCGCCCGCTCGACCGTCAAGGCCTTCCGCAAGGATGTTTTGGCCAAGTGCTATGGTGGCGACGTGACTCGCAAGCGCAAGCTCCTGGAAAAGCAGAAGGAAGGGAAGAAGCGCATGAAGTCCATTGGCTACGTGGAAGTGCCCCAGGAGGCCTTTTTAGCGGTGCTGAGCCTGGGGGAAGAGCAGTAGATCCCTTAACCCCATCTGAACTGCGGTGCCCTAAGCTAGTTCTGGCCCCTGTGGTATTCTCAGGGGTGTCCGGGAGCGTCTGAGGGCAGTGGAGGCACTATGCGAATCAGTAAATTTGCGCTTTCCGCAGCGCTAGTAGCGGTGGCACTAGGCGGCTGCCTGCAGGCAGTGCAGCAACCGCCCCGGGTGAACCTGGCAGTGCTGGGCGGCAACGTGGG
>JACQHA010000441.1 GCA_016199255.1 Deinococcus sp. | reverse complement strand
CCATAGGGCCGGTCGTCCACGGTGCGGTGCTTGTCCAGGGCGTAGTCCCGGAGCTGCTTGAGGATGATCTCAACCAGGCCCTTCTCCCGCGCCTGCTTAATGAGCCCCTCGTTAGCCAGGGGCTCCAGCAGCGCCGGGAACAGGGTGAGGACCGTGTATCTCATTCCATCAGCCCCTCAACGAGCTCCACCACTACCCGGTCAGCCTCGACGGTGGCAAAGCGGAAGGGCACCAGGCGCCGGGCCTCGCCGATCACCAGGAGGGGCGAGGCGCCGGCCTCCTGGATGTCGACGACCTGGCCTAGATAGGTGCCATCGGCCCAATAAGCGGGCAAGTCAATGATCTGGAAGTGATAGTACTGGCCGGGAGGGAGTAGGGGGACGTCGTCAGCCGAGATAGTGAGATTACGGCCGGGGAACCGCCCGGCGCCGGTGGCATCTATCCCCAAGAGCTTCAGGAGCAGGGTCTTTGGCCCCTGGCGGATAGACTCCACGGCATATTCCCCCAGGCCTTCCACCTCTACCCGGCGCAGGTTGGGGAAACGATCGGGATTGTCGCTGAGCGGGATGACCTTCAGTTCGCCCTGGGTGCCGAAGACGCCAGCAATATGGCCGATGATGACTCTAGGCTTTGACGTCAACTGACACGTGCCGGTTACTGCCGGCGGCGGCCCGGGCAAGGGTACGCAGGGCCTTGATGTTGCGGCCGTGCTTGCCAATAATCCGTCCGGCATCGCCTGGCGCCACCTTGATGTCGATCATCACCGACTTCTCGCCGGTGGCCTCCACCTGCGCCTCGTCTGGGTGGTCCACCATCTGGCGGACCAGGAATTCAATGAGCTGCCTGGGCATACACACCGGCTTGCTTCAAAATGCTGCGGGCCGACTCCGTAGGCTGTGCTCCCTTGGCCAGCCAGTTCCGGGCGGCCTCGACGTTGATCTCGAATTTCTTCCCGGTAGACTCCCGGGGGTCATACCAGCCCAAAAGCGCCACATAGCGGCCGTCGCGCGGCGTCTTGCTGTCTGTCACCACCACCCGGTAGTGGGGGTTGTTCTTCGCGCCGGTGCGCGTCAGGCGAATCTTGACCATGCATCACTCCTTTAGGCCCCGGCGGGCCTTCCGAAGCTGCATGATAGCAGAGGCACCTCTAGGGGACAAGGCGCCGCTCATTTCAGCCAGCGCTCCAGCCAGGCAAGCACGGTTTCGTACCAGGCAATGCTGTTCCTGGGCTTGAGCACCCAGTGGTTCTCGTCTGGGAAGTAGAGCAGCTGGGAGGGGATGCCTTTGCGCTGCAGGGCGGCAAAGGTGGCGATACCCTCGGTGTCTACCACCCGGTAGTCCTTGGCGCCGTGGATCACCAGAGTGGGCGTCTGCCAGTGGGCTACGTAGCGATTGGGAGAGAATCTTTCATACAGTGCCGGATGCTCCCAGGGCACGCCCTTGAACTCCCACTCAGGAAACCAGAGTTCGTCAGTGGTGAAGTAGTTGGCAAATTCGTCAAACCCGCCGTCGTGGTTCACCAGGCACTGGAAGCGGCTGGTATGGCCGTTGATCCAGTTGATCATCCAGCCGCCGTAGGAGGCGCCCAGGGCGGCTAAGCGCTCTGGGTCCAGCCAGGGGTAATGAGCCAGGGCATAGTCTAGCCCTTTCATCAGGTCCTTAAAGGGCTTGCCACCCCAGTCTCCGGTAATGGAATCGGTGAACGCCTGGCCGAAGCCGGTGGAGCCGTGGAAGTTGATAGCGATCACGCCGTAGCCGGCGCCAGCAAAGGCTTGCAGGTTCCAGCGGTAGTGGAAGTGATCAGTCCAGGCGCCCTGGGGGCCTCCGTGAATAATCAAAGCTACCGGGTAGCATTTTCCCTTGCGCCAGCCCACCGGCTTGAGGATCCAGGCCTGCACCTGGTCGCCCTGGGCACCCGGGAAGTAGAACTCCTCAGGCTGGGACATACGCGCTAGCTTGAGCCGTGGCTCATTAATGTGGGTGAGCTGGACAGGCCTGGAACCGTCAGCCCTCCAGATCTCTGCTGGGCCTAAAAGCGAGTCCTGGCAGAACACCAGCGATTTGCCCGCTACCGCCAGGCCGCTGTTGTAGTGTTCGCTTATTAGCTCGCGCACCCGGCCGCTGGCGGCGTCTACAGCGAAGATCTTCTGGCGGGCTGCCTCTTCAGCGGTGACCAGGAGGGTCTGGCTGTCTGCTGACCAGGCCAGGGAGCTGGCAGAGCGGTCCCAGGCCTCAGTGAGGGTGCGGGTCTTGCCGGTCTGGCGCTCATAGAGCTTGAGGCGCAGGCGGTCTGACTCGAAGCCTAGCCGGGCCTGGGCCAAATAGGCAATGCTGCGGCCATCGGGGGAGTAAACCGGCTGCCGGTCAGTGGCCTTGTTGTCCTGGGTAATGCAGCGCTCTGGCCCGCCAGTCACTGACACCAGGTAGATATTTTGATCAGTAGACCAGGCCAGGTCGTCGCCGAGCTGGGCGGTGTAGGCGATTTCTTTGCCATCAGGGGACCAGGCGTATTCTTCAATCCCGCCCGAGGGCCGGGTCGGGGAGTCGGCATCGACACCGGCCATCAGGTCCAGGGGCTGGCCGGCTACTTCCCAGCTGTCGCCATGCTGCTCTAGGGGTAACCCGAAGATATGGCGGCGTTTGCCTTCGAACCAGGCATCCCAGTGCCTCACGGGCAGCTGGTCGAACTTCATGGCCTGCACTGGGTTGTCGGCTTTCTCTTTATCGCGCTTGGCGGTGGCCTCCAGGTCTGGAGCGTCGAGGTATACCTCGGCGCTGAACGCCAGGTGTGCGCCAGTGGGGCTCCAGCGCAGGTGGTCTACGGCTACTGGGAGCTTGATGAGCTGCCGTGCTTCCCCGCCGTCCCGGGGGATGATCCAGATCTGCTGCGAGCCGCTGCGGTTCGAGACGAACGCCACTGTGCGCCCGTCAGGCGACCAGGTGGGGGACGTGTTGGAGAGATATTGGGCCGAGGTGAGCTGGCGCAGGGTGGCACCATCTTTGGACACTAGCCACAGGTTGGTGGTGGTCTTATTGGCCTCCGGGTCCCAGGTGCGGCGGGTGAAGACTATCCATTGCCCATCAGGTGACGGCTGGAGGTCAGCCAGCCGCTCCAGGCGCACTAGGTCGTGTACGTTGAAAGCATGGGGCCGGCTCAGGTCGGGGATGCTGCTGGCAGGGTTGGTCATATTACTCCGGCACTGTGGGGCGAGATTCCTACATCCATAAATGTGTATACCGGTTCCGTTCCCGTCGTACCATTCGCCTACCTGCCCGGGAAGGGAAACGGCAGCTTCCCACCGCGCCGCTGGCGCTTGAGGGCTTTCATCATGTCCCGCATCTGGGCATGCTGCCGCAGCAGGGCATTGACCTCTTCCACAGTGGTGCCCGAGCCGCGGGCAATGCGCTTGCGGCGCGCGCCGTTAATAATGCGCGGCATGGCCCGCTCCTTGGGGGTCATGGAGAGAATAATGGCCTCCATGCGCTTAAAGGCCTTGTCCTCTACTTTGACATTCTGCAGCTGTTTTCCCAGGCCTGGGATCATCTTTAAGACTTCCTCCAGTGGCCCCATTTTCCTGAGATTACGCATTTCCCGCAGCAGGTCGTCCATGGTCAGATCTGTGCCAGGCCGCACCTCAGGGGTCTCGGTGGCGGCTTCAGTGGCCTTTTCAATGAGGGTGAGCATGTCTCCCATGCCCAGGATGCGGCTGGCGATCCGGTCGGGATAGAAGGGCTGGAGGGCGTCCACCTTTTCTCCCATGCCGGCAAAGTAGATGGGCTTGCCGGTCACGACCTTGGCGGATAGCGCCGCGCCACCCCTGGCGTCCCCGTCCAGCTTGG
>JACQHA010000440.1 GCA_016199255.1 Deinococcus sp. | reverse complement strand
GCCAGGCGCTGCTCCAGGCGCGCCAGTTTAGCCTTCACCGGCGCCAGCGGATCCATACCGCGCCAGTATAGCACCGGCGGGGAGTGGAGCAGACAGGGTCCAACGGCCCCAGGCGCCAAGCCTGCCTACTCCTCTCCCAGAAGCAGCCGCTCCGCCTCCTCTACGGTGATCTCCCCCCGCCCTAACCGCTCCAGCACCTCCCGCCGGCTAAGAGCCGCCGATTGGTCCCTTTCATAGCCCAGCGTCACCAGTAACTCCCTGAGGCGCTTTTTTACTGTGGGATAGCTGAGCCCCAGTACCGCCTGCACTTTGCGGGTATTGCCTTCAGTGAGCAAGAAGAGCCGCAACAAATCAAGCTGCTCCGGGGCCAGGACGCTGAACTCCGGCGGTGTGAACTCGCCCTCCAGCACCGTGCCACAGTTCCGGCAGTCCAGCCTGATAATCATCAGCCGGCTGCCGCAGCTAGGACAGGTACCGGGGAGCGCTTGCACCATGACCTCCAAACTAGGGCAGAGAGGCGCTCAGGCCACACTGATCTCAATGCGCGACCCATCAGAGGAGCTGTACTCCAAGAGCGGGCCATCGGGCAACTCCTCGTTCAGGCAGGCCGCCAGATCTTCCAAGTCGATCCCCCGGTCCTCGATCTCGTCCCGGGTGTCTTCCGGGATCAGTTTCAGGGCGAACTTTCCCAGCTTCAGGGGCAGGTTCACCTCCAGCCTCTCGCCACCGCTTGAAGCCACCGAGATATGCACGAAGCGCGCCTGGGCCGAGCTAGGAGGCTGCGGCGGGCGAGGCGCCAGGGGGGCCTTGGAGGAAGCGCCTCCCCCAGCATCCAGCGCTCCCAGGAGCCTTTGCCCTTCCTCTGGGGTAATCACCTGGTCCTGAATCATTTTGAGAATCTCCCGGCGTTCGTCAGACATGGCGCTCCTCTAAGATTGTAGCCCCGGCGATTCACCCACGAGCCTGCGGCCCATTGCCAGGAGGATGCGGCCCAACCGCACCCTGAAGCTAGGCACTATAAGTTTGAGCAACCTGGCCCGCGCCGCTTCCGCCTGGTATGCCGCCATCTTCTCCCGCACCGTGGTGCCATAGTGCTGGTAGTGGCTCATCTCCCCATCCCCTAACCTACGCGCGGCTCCCCGCTAGCCGGCTGACTTTCTTCCCCGGCCAACTGCACTGCTACATTGCCGCCCACTGCCTTGATCACCACCTGGTTCTGCCCCTGGCCAATCCGGATTCTGGCCTTCTCCACACCAGGAGCGTGCTTGGCCTCTATCTCCACAGCTGCCTGGGCCGAAGCCTTGATGCTGCCGCCCACGCTGGCGACCTTCAGCTCCGCCGAGGAGCTAGGGTCAACAGCCAGGAGCACGTCGCCGCCGGCACTCTTGACAGAAGACGCGCCCTGGATCAGTGCCCGGTGAATAGCCACGTTCCCGCCAGCCAGGATCAGCTCAAAACTGCCCTCCACCCGGCGCACTTTCAGGTTGCCGCCGGCGCTATTGACGTACAGGCGGCCCTGAACTGGGTATTCCACCGCCACGTCGCCGCCAATGGCGCGCACCTGCAGCTCGCTGACCCCCTGGGGCAGGGCCAGGGTCAAGTCCTCACTGGCGCTGACCACCAGGCCTTCCTTGGTGCGGTAGACCCGCACCTCATCCTGGTCACCCTCGAGCACCATGCCTTGGCTCGTCTCCGAGGGGACGAGCCGCAAATCGGCACCGCTCTTCTCCCAGACGGCCACCTTGCTGCCCTGGGGGCAGTCAAAGGCCCCGTCTACCAAGAGCACTCGCTCGGCATCTTCCCCCAGCCTGAAGCCAGTGACGCCTTCAAATACCGCCCGGGCCGCTGTCAGGCCGCCTTCCAGGCCAGCGGAGACCCCCTCGCCCATGCCTTCAAAGGCGCTGCGGATGGTCTCCCCCAGTCCACCTAGGTGCTCTTTCAAGTCGCTCAGGTCAATGCGCACAGCCCGCTTGGCATGATGGGCGGCCCGGGCCGCCTGCTCCCGGGCAACCCGGCCCACATCGCCCCAGGCCCCGAAGCCGCGCTGTTCGCCACTGGCCAGCGCCCGGAGCAGGCGCTCCCCCTCTTCTACAGTGATCTTCCCCTCGCGAATCAT
>JACQHA010000450.1 GCA_016199255.1 Deinococcus sp. | reverse complement strand
TGCGCAAAATAGCGGCGCTGGCTGAGCTGAAGCACAAGCAGTTCAGCCCCCACACCTGGGGCAACGGCCTGGGGCTCTTGGCCAACCTGCACCTGGCAGCATCAGTGCCCAACTGCACCTACATCGAGTACCCCTACCACCCACCCTCGGTGGTGCCGGAGGCGTACTATGGCTTCCTAGCAACACCTCTCACCGTGGACCGGGACGGGTATCTACCCCTGCCCCAAGGCCCAGGGCTGGGTGTAGAGCTAGACCGCAAAGCCCTGCAGCAGTACCGGGTGGAGTGAGGTGGCGCCCTTCGCGATTCAGGCGACCCAGCCAAGTGCTAGTATCTCCCTGGCGCGAGACGAAAGTCAGCGCGGGGTAAGGAGGGAGAAAGCATGCGGCGTCTCAAGGTTGGCATCATTGGCGGCGGGGCTGTGGCCCAGATCATGCACCTGCCGTACCTGCAGGAGCTCGACGACTATTACCAGGTGGTGGCACTGTGCGACGTATCAGCACCCACCCTGGAAGCAGTGGGTGACTACTTCGGGATCCAGCGACGGCACATCGATTGCCACCAGCTCCTGAAAGAAGACATTGACGCGGTGCTGATCCTGAGCAGTGGCTCACACCTGGCTCCGGCAGTGGCAGCGGCTCAGGCTGGGAAGCACATCTTGGTGGAGAAGCCCATTACCTTCACGGTTTCGGAGGCGGACGCGGTCATTGCCGCTGCCAAGCAAGCCAGGGTGAAGCTCATGGTGGCGTACATGAAGCGCTATGACCCAGGCTACCGCTACGGCCGCGAGGCTGTGCTGAAGCTGAAGGATCTGGAGTATGTGCAGATCACCGTGCTGCACCCCGCCATTGACCTGTACTGGGCGCACCACCGTATCCGCCGCACCAAGGGGCTGCCCAAGCCCAAAGAGCGGCTGGCGGAGACGTTACCCGAGGCTATCGCCAACGTCACCAAGGCGGTGACCCAGGGAGAGGAGGCCCGGCTCATTGCCGAGACCCTGGGCCCAGACGCGCCACTGGAGCAGCAGGTAGCGCTCTATTTCCTGACCCTCAGCTCCTGCCACGACGTCAATGCCCTGCGGGGCATCCTGGGCAATCCCCAGACGGTACGCTACACCGACGTGTGGAACAGCGGCGCCTGCTTCACCTCGCTGCTGGAGTACGCCAGCGGCCTGCGGGTCAACTATAGCTGGATCATGCTCCCCGAGCTCAGGGACTACCGCCAGGACCTGGGGTTCTATGGCTCCAGCGGACGGGTCATTATCCAGTTCCCATCGCCCTTCCTCAGGAATATGCCCACGCCGGTAATGGTGCAGGGCATGGAAGGCGAAGCCAGCTGGGAGAAGCAGGTGATCGTCAACTACGAGGAAGCCTTCAAAGAGGAGCTGAGGCACTTCTACAACTGTGTGGTGAACAATAAAGAGCCCCTCACCACCGGCGAAGATGCCCGGGAGGACTTGAAGCTCCTGCGTCAGATGGCGCTGGCCTACCGGCGCTAGAGTCGGTTAATATACGTCTCGAGATACTTAAGGAACCGCACTGCCCTCATTGCAGCGGCGGTGATCAGCGAGATTGATATGCGGTAGGAGGTGGCGTGAGGTTCGATCCAGAGAAGCACCATCGCCATTCTATCCGGTTGCCGGGTTATGATTACGGGACATCAGGGGCCTACTTCGTCACCCTCTGCGTCCAGAATCGAGAGTGCCTCTTCGGAAACGTGGTTGAGGGCGAAATGCAGTGTAACGATTTTGGACACGTGGTTCGCGTATGTTGGGAGGGACTACCCCACCATTACCCACAGGTGCAGTTGGATGCCTTCATCATCATGCCCAATCACTTCCATGGGATTCTGGAATTGACTGGTGTAGGGGCGGGTTTGAAACCCGCCCCTACAGGACGGCACGGATTGCCAGAGATCATTCGGGGGGTTAAGACCTTTTCAGCCCGCCGCATCAACGAAATACGCAACACCCCAGGTGTACGCGTCTGGCAGCGCAATTATTACGAACACATTATTCGCAACGAGGAGGAATTAGACCTCATCCGCCTATATGTTCAGGAGAATCCTCTCAGATGGGAATTTGATCGAGAAAACCCTACCCGGCGCAACCCATTGCTCACCACTGAGATAAAGAACCAGGCCATAGAAAGCAGCAAGGCCAGAAAGATCGAAGGGGTAGCGGCAGAGAGATTGAGAAAAGGGGGAGGAGGATAGAGGTGCTTCTCACTCGCCGTTCCGAGAACATTGACGCGTTAAAGAAAGTTCCCCTGTTTAATAAGCTGAACCAGAGGTAGGAGATGATCCCCAAGCAGCCATTTGGCCGCACCGGCCATCAGAGCACCCGCACCATCTTCGGCGCGGCTGCCCTATCAGCAGTGACCCAGCCTGAGGCCGACCGCACCCTGGAGACGCTTCTGGCCTATAGCGTCAATCATATTGATACGGCAGCCAGCTATGGCGACTCGGAGCAGCGTATCGGGCCCTGGATGAAGCGCCATCGCCGGCAATTCTTCCTGGCCACCAAAACCGGGGAGCGCACTTATGAAAAGGCTCGGGACCAGATCCACCGCTCGCTGGAGAGGCTGAAAGTGGACCAGGTGGACCTGCTGCAGCTGCACAACCTAGTGGACCCCCAGGAATGGGAAGTGGCCATGGGGCCAGGCGGCGCACTGGAGGCAATCATCGAAGCCAGGGAGCAGGGGCTGGTGCGCTTTGTGG
>JACQHA010000455.1 GCA_016199255.1 Deinococcus sp. | reverse complement strand
TCTTTCTTGCAGGCCACCGGGCAGGCGTGGCAGGTGGGGTCAGCTACTAGGTAGTGCTCCTTCACGTACTCGCCGCTGATTTTCTCCGCCTTCGGGCCAAAGGAAGTCTTGGTGCTGTTGTACGCCGGCAGCGCCCCCATAGTGCTGGTGACGTTCATGAGCGAGTTGGTGCCCAAAGCGCTCAAGCCACCCTTGCGCGGGCTGGTAATGTGCTTCTCATCCATAATGGCCGCCAGCGCCCGCTGGTGGGCCACCTTCCAGGCCTTAGAGTCTCTTGGTGCGGGGAAGGCCTTGCGGGCCTTGATCACCACCGCCTTGAGGTGCTTGCTGCCACCCACGCAACCTGTGCCGCCCCGCCCGCTGGCCCGGTCGTTCTCGTTCACCCAGGCGGCATAGCGCACCTGGCGCTCGCCCGCCTGGCCGATGGCAATCACCGTCAGGTCATCTTTGCCGTACTTCTTCCGGAAGTGCGCGACCGTGTCATGCACCCCCTTGCCCCACACCTCAGAGGCATCGTGGATCTCCACCTGGCCATCATGCACATAAAGATAGACTGGGCGCGAGGTCTTGTCCTTAATCACCAGGCCATCAAAGCCAGCCCAGCGCAGCCGGGCCGCCGACCACCCACCCTGGTGGCTGTCAGTTACAGTGCCGGTGAGCGGCGATTTAGTAACAATGGCCAAACGCCCGCTCATGTTGGCGGCAGTGCCGGTCAATGGCCCATTCATGAAACAGAGCAGATTCTCTGGTGAAAGTGGATCGACCTGCGGGCCAGCCTCCAGGCAATAGCGCACCCCCAGCCCGCGACCGCCAATATACTTGTGTGCCCACTCCTCAGGGATGGGTTGGTACTTGACCCTCCTGGTCTTAAGGTTGATGTGGGCAATCCGGTTGGCGTAGCCTCCAAGCTCCATGTCTACCTCCCGATCCTGCAGTCGCGCTTCGTTACCAATAGCATAGCGTACCTCCAGTCTACCTCGGCGAAGTGGCGGAGGCGAGACGTCAGTTGAAGATCGCATAGAACCGGGGCGAGGTGTTGGGCGGGATCTCAGAGAGGTCGAAGTACTGGATGATGAAAAGAGGCTGGAAGGCATCACTGCTGCCGAAGTACAGGCCGCCGTTGGCACCAATAGCCGGTGGAACCCAGTCCAGCTGCCCGGCAACCTCGAAGTCCCACAGCACCGCAAAGCCTGTTCCCGGCGTAAAGGTCACAGCGTACATGTGACCATTGACGGCTGGCATAATAGCCGTGGGGTGCTTGCCGCGAATGCCGACGTAGACAGTGCCATTGCTGCCAATGGTGGGCGCCGTCATGCCCCCAATGCCGGGGCTGGGGAGCATGGCCGGATCAAACTCGTCCAGCACGCTGCCGTCATCAGGATCAATAGCGAACAGCGCCCCTCCCACACCGTTCGCTGTGCGCTGGTGGGTGGTGGTGAAGTAGATCCGTTCTACCTGGCCACCGTGCTCCCAAAGCGCCAGGCCCCCGGCAAACTGCCCGGTGTTGGACGGATACCCCTGCGGCTCTACTACAGCCGGGTCCCATACAAAGGCTCCCTGATCCCCCTGGTCCTCGACAGCCAGGAGCACCGGGGCAGCTCCCAGGAGCTGGGCCTGAGCACCGGCTATATAGATGCGCCCATCCAGGCCCACAGCCAAAAGCCGGAACCATATTGCCGGGTGCAGCGGCCGGTCAGGGTTCCTGAGCTCCAGTTCCCACTTGAGACGCTCACCATCGGAGGCTCCTGGCGGTTGGGTCAGATCAAGGGCGATGAGCTTTCCGGGTTCAGACGTGTCGCCTGCCAGGGTGCCGAGGTACAGCGTCTTACCATCTGGCGAGAGCGCCGGGGGGCTCATGATGAAGTTGTCCAGCCGGGCTAGCTGGGAGGGATAGCGCCAGATGAGGTTCCCTGCGGTATCGATGGCGTAGACGGCATGAGTCTCATACGCAGGATCATTAGGCTGGCTCGGCCAGGGAGTGCCGGTGGTGCCGAAATAAAGGATCTTGCCCCGCCCCATCACTG
>JACQHA010000444.1 GCA_016199255.1 Deinococcus sp. | reverse complement strand
GCGCCGGTGGTGGTGCTCTCCCCGGTACTCACCGAGACAGTGGCCCCGACCAGCGGCGTCCCAGCCCGATTCTCGTTGGTCCCTTCAAAGACAAAGCCACTGATGCTACTCACTGTAGGTGACCCGGGACCCAGGAGAAACGTCATCACTGGGGTAGCCAGGGTGGTGGCGCTGTTCCCGGCCCCGTCAGTCGCTTTAGCGGTGAGAGAGTGGCTGCCATTCTGGGTAGGTGTGAAGGTCCAGCCGATGGAGAAGCCCAGTGCCCCGCGGGAGGCCAGGCGGGTAGGGGTGTCATCCACCCCGATGCTCACGCCATCCACAAAGAACTCCACCTCGGTGACCTCGGTGCCATCGTTGCCCGTCGCCTCCGCTGTGATGAGCACTGGTGCGCTCCCCAGCGCCGTGTCGGGAGCAGGAGAGGCAATGGCCACTGTGGGGTCTAGCAGAGACACGGTGACCATCACCTCTGCGCTGGTAGCGGTGTTGCCCGCCTCATCACTGGCAGTGGCGGTGAGGACGTGCGGCACCTCGTCAGCCACAGTGACCGCCCAGCTGGCCTCGTAGGGCGCTGTGGTGTCGGTCCCGAGACTGGCGCCGTCTACAAAGAACTCGACCACCGTCACCCCCACATCATCAGAGGCGTCGGCCGTGACACTAATAGGGGTGCTGCCCAGAGAGGCGCCGGCAGTAGGGGCAGTGATAGAGACTAGTGGAGCGAGGACGTCCACGAACGCGGGACAGCTCGATAGAATTACCATAAACACGACCAGGAGCGCCAGTCGGACACCCCTGGTCTCCCACGTGCTTTTGTTCATAAAACTCCTTGACTTCCACGGACTCAAGACTCTCGCACCCTGATGCCCTGCTTACTTCAGCAGCCATCACCTCCTCAAGGGGGGACGAGCGATATTGATATTACCTCCCCAGCGCCTCTGCCAGTGCTTCTAACACTGCCGCCTGCCCGCCCAGGAGCTGCGCCGTCAGCCCCTCCACTCTAGCCAGCTCAGCAGCCAGCGTTGACACATCGCTGGCCGCCAGATCCCTGGCCAGGTCCACTACCTGAGCCCGCAACAGCACAGCGAAGTCCCGGAGCGCAGCAATGTCCGAGGCGTTCTCCCTTGCCTGTTCTCTTAGAGAGGCCAACTGGGCAGCCACCCTGGCGGCCAGAGCACTGCTAGCATCTCTCAGCTCCCTGACCCCATCCTGCACCAGTATCGCAAAATCGCGCAGGGCCAGAATATCCAGGGCGCTATTCTCCGCCTGGGCCTCTACTGCCTGCAGCCGCTTACCCTGACCAGCCACCGCAGCTACCAGGCTACTACTCACCCCCTGCAGTTCCCTGACGCCATCCTGTACCAGCACGGCAAAGTCACGCAAGGCCAGAATATCCAGAGCGCTGTTCTCCCCCTGGGCCTCTACTGCCTGCAGCCGCTCGCCCTGGTCAGCCACTGTAGCCGTCAAGGTACTGCTGACCTCTCTCAGCTCCCTGACCCCGTCCTGCACCAGTATCGCAAAGTCGCGCAGGGCCAGAATATCCAGGGCACTGTTCTCCGCCTGGGCCTGCACCACCTGGATCTCCCCAGCCAATTGCCCCAGCTCCTGGGCCACCGCCTGCACTTGCTCCGGCACCGCCGCCAGGCCAGTGACCTGGGTCTCCAGCTGGCCTACCCTGCCAAGCACGGCGGTTACTGTCTCTTCCAGCACCTGGCCAGCAGCTGAAACCACCCCCACCTCCTGGCTCACGTGCTCCAGCCCTGCCTGCAGCTCACCAGTGGCCTGCTGCGCCGCTGCCACTTGCTCGCCCAGTTGGGCGTCAGTGGCGCCCAGGGCATTCAGCTGCTCCAGGAGCTGGACCTCGGTCTGGGCGCTGGCTGCCAGCTGCGCCGCCAGGTCAGCGTTGATGGTCTGCAGGGCATTGACCTCGGCCCGCAGTCCAGCGTCCTCCCCGGCCATGGTCGCTACCAACACCCCCAGGCGCCGGGTAGCCTGCCGCTCCTCTGCTAAAGCGGCGTCGAGCTGCGCCACCTGCCCCTGTAGCGCCTGCACCTGCGCCGCCAGCTCACTGGTGGGAGTGAACTCGGTGCCGGGCCCGGCCACTAGGTCCAGTAGCCGCGACAGGATCACCGCCAATTGCCCCCGGCTGACGTTCTCTCCAGGCCGGAAGGTGCCGTCTGGTAGGCCGGTGATCAGCCCCAGCTGGCTCATGCGCTCCACTGCCTGGGAAGCAAAATTGCCCGGCGGGACATCAGAGAACCGGCCTGGAGCCGGCTGCGCCAGCGCCGCCGGAAGAAGGGTTGAGGTCACCACCGCTGCTATTACCAGATATATCCGCATCGCCCGCATACTCCTCCTTAAATCTCTTGAGAGCAGTTGTCCTGCCGATTCTACTCCCCAACTTGACCGGGCGTATATAATCGGCAGAGTGTCTTGAGGAGGCACTGGCGTGAAAGAGAAGATTCATCCCAAGGCGGTCCCGGCCAAGATCATCTGCGGATGCGGGTCAGTCGCCATGACTCTGAGCACCAAGCCGGAAATCCGGGTGGATGTGTGCAGCAACTGCCACCCCTTCTACACTGGCACCCAGCGGCTGATTGACACCGAGGGGCGGGTGGACAAGTTCATCCGCCGCTACAGCAAGAAGCAGCGGGCGTAGCCCAGCGCTGGTTTAGAGGGGCTCTGGCGCCCCAGGCTCCGCTGGCGCTGGGGCGCTCTTCTTTCCCCCCCACTGGCCGGGCTATAATCTGGCGATGACCAGGCGGTTCAATAGCGGCTATATCGAGGTCATTGCCGGGCCCATGTTCAGCGGCAAGTCTGAAGAGCTTTTGCGCCGCATCCGCCGGGCGCGCATTGCCCACCAGCGGGTGCAGGTGTTCAAGCCGGCTATTGACATTCGCTACGCCGGCAACGCCGTCGCCAGCCACGACGGCCGGCAGACGGAATCTGTCGCAGTACACAACTCAGCGGAGATCCGCCAGCTCCTGGACCCTGCCGCCGAGGTGGTGGCGATTGACGAGGTGCAGTTCCTAGACGAGGGCATTGTGCCCCTGGTGCGAGAGCTGGCCGACCGGGGGATCAGGGTGGTGATAGCCGGGCTGGACATGGACTTCCGGGCCGAGCCCTTTGGTGCCATGGACCAGCTCTTGGCCATTGCCGAGTCAGTGGATAAACTGACCGCCGTGTGCGTGAAATGCAGCGCCCCGGCCACCCGGACTCAGCGGCTGGTAAACGGCCAGCCGGCGCGCTATGACGACCCAGTAGTGCTCGTGGGCGCTGCTGAAAGTTATGAGGCCCGCTGCCGCATCTGCCACCAGGTGCGGCGCTCAGGAGAGAGCCGTGCTGAAGTGTGACCGCTGGATTCGAGATATGGCTGAGCAGGGCATGATCGAGCCCTTTGTGGAAAAGCAGATCTCCCAGCAGGTGATCTCCTTTGGCCTGTCCAGCTACGGCTATGACCTGCGCCTGAGCCCCAAGCAATTCTTAGTGTTCGAGCGGGTGCCTGGTGAGATTCTGGACCCCAAACACTTTAACCGGGCCCACCTCCGCTCCTCCCAGCTGCAGCGCGATTCCAGCGGCGAGTACTTCATCCTGCCCGCCCACTCTTATGGGCTGGGGGTAGCAGTGGAGCGGGTGGCCATGCCCCCCAATATTACCGCCATCGCCATTGGCAAGTCTACCTACGCCCGCTGCGGCATTATTGCCAATTTGACGCCAGTGGAGGCGGGCTTTAGAGGGCATCTCACCCTGGAGCTGTCTAACAGCTCGGCGGCCGATGCCAAGATTTATGCTCACGAGGGCATCTGCCAGCTCCTATTCTTCGAAGGCGAGCCGTGCGAAGTAACCTATGCAGAGCGGGGCGGCAAGTACCAGGATCAGCCGGAAGAAGTCGTGCTGGCCAGGTTGTAAGTATGCAGGAAAAAGCCGAGAACGAGGTGACACTGATCAGGCGGTTGCTGGACGACCTGTCCCATACCAGCATCACTGAGCTGGAGTGGAATACTGCCCAGGGGCGGCTACGGCTGCGCCGCCGGGCAGTGGTGCCGCTGCCAGCAGCCCAGGCGCCACCTGAGGCGGCAGCAGTGAACGCTGCCCCAGCCGACGATCCCCCGGAGCCACCTATAGAGCAGGTGACCGCGCCAGCGGTGGGGCGCATCCGCTACCGCAACGGCCTGCGGCCTGGGGTGCAGCTCACCGCTGGAGAAGTGATTGGCACTGTAGAGGCGCTGGGGATCAGCACCGAGGTGGCCGCTGCTACCGGCGGGCGGGTCAAGGAAGTGCTGCGCCCCCCAGGCAGCGTGGTAGAGTACGGCGAGGCGCTAGTAGTGCTGGACCCAGAGGGATAAATATCGCCCAGGTCGAGCCTGCTCTCGCCCCTACCAGCGCCTACCGTAGTGCCGCCATTATTATTGCCGGGACGCTTTTGAGTCGCCTGAGCGGCCTGTGGCGCACCAGGATCTTCAACATCTTTTTTGGTATTGAGGTGCGGGACGCCTTCAACGTCGCCGTGAAAGTACCCAACCTGTTCCGGGAACTCCTGGCCGAG
>JACQHA010000432.1 GCA_016199255.1 Deinococcus sp. | reverse complement strand
TCTCGGGACAGCGGGCGCTGCGCTGCAGCTTGCTGGCCTCGGTGCCCGATCTGATGCTCGATGCCGATTTAGTGGGGCTCCGGCCGGACCATCTGGTGCGTTTATCCGATCCGGTGTTACAGGGCGAGGTGGACATGGCGGTGGGGCAGTTTGTGGGGGGGCGCTGGAGAACTGACTGGGCGCAGTGGATCACCCCCAACCTCTCGGGACAGCGGGCGCTGCGCTGCAGCTTGCTGGCCTCGGTGCCCGATCTAGTGGCGCGCCGCTATGATTTAGAGCTGGCCCTCACCCACCACGCCAAGCAGCAAGGGGCGCGGGTGTGCTACGTGCGCTTAGCTGGCCTCACCCAGGTGATGAAAGAGGAGAAGCGGGGCTTTTGGGTGGGGTTCACCCAGCGCCTCTTGATGTACTGGCAGATCCTGCGCTACGCCTTGAAGCGATAGGAGGAGCCATGGGAAGACTGGACGGCAAAGTGGCCCTGGTGACCGGCGCCAGTTCCGGGATTGGCGCTTCCATCGCCCAGCGCCTGGCGGAAGAAGGGGCGAACGTGGTGGTGCATTATGGGCGCAACCGCTCTGGGGCCTTGGCCACGGCCCGCTCCATGGTAAAGCGTCCCCCGGTGCTGCAGGCGGACTTACAAAGCCCCAGCCAGTGCCAGCGGCTCCTGGACCGAGCCCAAGAGCTCTGGGGGGCGCTGGATATTGTGGTGAATAACGCCGCGGTGGTGAGCTGGGGGCCTTTTCTGGAGGTGTCGCCCCAGGACTACCAGCGTACCCTAGACACCAATGTGCGTGGGCCCTTTTTCTGCACCCAGGCAGCGGTGCGGCACATGGTGGCGGCGAACCAGGGGGGGCGGATCATTAATATCAGTAGCCAGGTGGTGCAGCGCGCCTTTCCTTTCCTCGCGGCCTACACCGCCAGCAAGGGGGCGCTGGAAGCCTTGACCCGGCAGCTCGTGGCGGAGTTATCGCCCCACCACATCACCATCAACTGCGTGGCGCCCGGCTCGGTGGTGGTGGAGCGCAACGTGCACGACGATCCAGCCTATGCCCAGCACTGGGGGAGCGTTATTCCCTTGGGACGAGCCGGGCAGCCCGAGGACATTGCCGCCATGGTGGCTTTTCTGGCTTCGGAGGAAGCGAGTTGGATCACTGGCCACACCTTCGGGGTCGACGGCGGCTGGCCCTTCCAGGGGCACTTTCCCACCGGTCACTTTGACTTTGTGGAACGCTAGCCCGGTAAGGCGCGCTTCAAAATCTTGCCAGTCGCGGTCTTGGGCAGAGCGCTCAAGAAGGTAATGTGGCGGGGGAGTTTGTAGCGCGCCAGGTGAGGGCGCAGGAATACGAGGAGCTCGGCTTCCGTCAAGCTGTGGCCGGGGCGCAGCACAATAAAAGCCCGGGGCACCTCGCCGTGCAATGCGTCACTCTGCCCCACCACCGCTGCTTCAGCCACGGCGGGGTGGCGGTAGATCTGTTCCTCCACCTCCCGGGGGTAGACGTTCAGCCCGTTGACAATCAAGAGGTCTTTCTTGCGGTCCACAATGGTGAAGTAGCCGTCTTCATCCACCTCGCCCAAATCGCCAGTGCGGAACCACTCGCCAAAGAACGCCTCCTGGGTCGCCTGGGGATTGCGCCAGTAGCCTTTCATCACGTTGGGGCCCTGCACCACAATTTCCCCCACGGTATGGGGGGGCAGGGTGCGGCCTGTTTCGTCCACAATGCGCATCGCCACGTTGGCGATTGGTAGGCCCACGGTGCCTGGTTTGCGCCGCCCTCCAATGGGGTTCACGCAGGTCACCGGGCCGCATTCCGTGGGGCCATCCCCTTCGTAGATGGGTATGCTGTAGCGCGCCTCGAAGCGCTGCATCACCTCCACTGGCAACGCCGCGCCGCCGCTAATGCCAAAGCGCCAGCTCGTGAGGTCATAGGCCGTGGGGTCGGGCACTTGCCCCAGCAGCGCATACATGGACGGGACCCCCATGAATACCGTGCCCTGCTGCTCGGCGAGGGCTTGCAAGGTGCCTTCTGGGGTGAAGCGTGGCACCAGCACCATGGTGGCTCCTTGGAGCACCGCGAGCAGCATGCAGGCAGTGTGCGCGAAGGCGTGGAAAAGCGGCAGCACCACAATAATGATGTCATCGCCTCCCAGGGCCAGGCTCTGGGCGGCTCCCTGGGCGTTGGCCAAGAAGTTGCCGTGGGTGAGCATGGCCCCTTTGGGGCGACCGGTGGTGCCCGAGGTGTA